>NZ_JBNOYB010000039.1:0-27636 GCF_050312375.1 Schaalia sp. | reverse complement strand
AGGCGGAGGGCCGGGAGCGATCGCTCCCGGCCCTCCGCCTTTCAATCCGCACAGCCTTCGCGATCCCGGTCGCGAGCAAGGAATGGAGCGGCGCTCGCCTGAGCCTCGATTTCCCTCCGCCTGGATAGGGGATGAATACCCGAGACGATGCTGTAGACGCGCCGGGAACCGCGCTGCTATGTTCGACGAACCATATGAGTCGGCCGAAGAGGGTGCGTCTGAAATGGGATCGACGTGGATGTACGGTATGGCGGTCGTCCTCGGGGCGCAGATCGTGGCGCTGGTCATTCGGACTTGTCGGCGAGGGTGGGGCCCGAAAGGGAAGAAACGGTGAAGAACTAGCCGGGTGAGGATCCGACCCCCGCATCCCCCTGTGAGCGCCCCCGTCCGCGGGGACGAGGCGTCGGGGACACGGGTGAGAGTCGACTCGAAGGGCCCTCGGCGCGCGCGGGGGACTGGGGGCTCGGAGGAGGCCTTCGGACGGGGCGCGACGCCGCTGCGCGGCCCGATCCCGGTGATCTGGAGCAAGGACCGTGAGCATCCGCTCCCGGCCCTTCACCGTGCCGTGAACTCAGCATTTAAACTGTTCGCCATGACTCCGCCGATCGATCTGCCATTGGTGCGCCAAGAGGACCTCCTGCTCGACGACAACGAGGGCGAGGTGCGCCGTTCGGTGACCGGACGCGGCACGCGGATCCTCACCCAGCGCGCGCCCTCGACGCGTTCGGCCGCCCTGTCCCTGTGGGTGCCCGTCGGTTCCCGCGACGAGGCGCCCGAGGCCGCCGGCTCCACGCACTTCCTCGAGCACCTCCTGTTCAAGGGGACCCCGAAGCGCTCGGCCTTCGACATCGCGGAATCCTTCGATCGGGTCGGCGGGGAGTCGAACGCGGAAACGGGACGGGAGCACACGAACTATTGGGCCAGGGTCTTGTCCGAAGACCTGGAGATGGCGCTCGGGGTCCTCGTCGACATGCTGTCGAATGCGACGATCGGAACCGAGGAGTTCGCCATGGAGCGCGGAGTGATCCTCGATGAACTCGCGATGGCAGAGGACTCCCCGACGGAGATCGTCCACGACGCCTTCCAACTCGCGGTGCACGGGGATGTCCCCCTCGGACGCCCGGTCGGGGGGACGCCCGAGACGATCCGCGCCGCTCAGCGCGATGAGGTCGTGGCCCACTACCGCTCCCACTACGCGCCGGACAACCTGGTGGTGGCCGCGGCCGGGGACGTCGATCACGGGCGCCTGGTCGACTTGGTCGAAGCGGCCATCGAGGCGTCGCCGTGGGCGGATGCGCCCTCAAAGGGCCGGGTCCCGAGGGCGAGGCGCTCGTGCGACGCCTGGGAGGAGGTCGAGCATGAGCCCTCGCTCGTGAGGCGCCGCGATGTCGAGCAGGCGCATCTGGTGGTCGGGACACGGGGCCTGAGGGCCCTTGCGGATGAGGGGCCGACGATGTCGGTCCTCCTGTCGGTGCTCGGAGGATCGATGTCGTCCCGCCTTTTCCAGGAGGTCCGAGAGAAGCGGGGACTGGCCTACACGACCTACGCCTTCGAGTCCTCGTATTCGGACACGGGTGCTTTCGGCATGTACGCAGGCACCTCGCCGGACAAGATCGACCAGGTCGAGCGCCTCATGCTCGAACAGTTGCACGACCTCGCCGAGAACGGGCCGACCGAGGCCGAATTGCTCCGCGTGCGCGGCCAAGTGCGCGGGGGAGTGGCGCTGGGGCTCGAGGACAACTGGTCGCGCATGATGCGCTTGGGCCGTTCGGAGCTGGTCGGACGTTACAAGAGCGTCGACGAGTCGCTCGAGGCGATCGAGGCGGTGACCGCCGACGAGGTCGCGGCCCTCGCACGCGAGCTCGCCTCGCGGCCCCTGTCCCGGGCCCTCGTCCTGCCCCTGGACTCGTGAGCGCCGTATTCGTCGATCGGGCAAGATCGGAGAGGACTGCGAAGGAGGACGACATGATTGCAGTAGCCGTCACAGGCGCCAAGGGCCGAATGGGATCGACCGTGGTCGAGGCCGTCACCACGGCGCCCGACATGGAGATCGTCGCCGAGCTCGACGCCGGGGACGCGATCAGCGCCGAGACCCTCAGGGGCGCCCGCGTCGCGGTCGACTTCTCGGTCCCGAGCGTCACCGAGTCGAATGTTCACGCCCTCCTCGACGCCGGGGTCGATGTCGTCGTCGGCACGACCGGGTGGACCGAGGAGTCCTACGCCCGGGTCCGCGCCCACGCCGAGGAATCGGGGCGCTCGGTCCTCATCGCCCCGAACTTCGCGATCGGAGCGGTCCTCGCGATGAGGTTCGCGGCCCTGGCCGCCCCCTACTTCGAGTCCGCGGAAGTCATCGAGATGCACCACCCGAACAAGGTCGACGCCCCTTCGGGCACGGCGGCCGCGACCGCGCGGGGCATCGCCGCCGCCCGGAGCGAGGCCGGTCTCGGCCCGATGCCCGACGCCACCGAGTCCGACCCGGAGGGGACCAGGGGCGGCAGGATCGACGGCGTTCCCGTCCACGCGGTGCGCCTGCGGGGCCTTACGGCATCCGAGGAGATCCTCCTGGGCAACCCGGGCGAGCAGCTCGTCATCCGGACGGACTCCTTCGACCGGATCTCCTTCATGCCGGGAGTCCTCCTCGCGATCCGTGGGATCGCCGAGCGCCCGGGCCTGACGATCGGTCTCGACGCCCTCATGGATCTGTGAGCCCGGTGAGCATCGATCTTCGCGGCGCTCCCTCCGCTGACGCCCCCCGGCCCGGAGGGCCCGTTCCCGTTCCACCCGCTCGCCCGCTCGCCCCCGATCGCTCCGTGCGCCCCGCCCTCGTCGATGATGCGCCGGCGATCGCGCGCATCCAGGGACGGGCGCTGCTCAGGCTCGATCCCGCCTTCTCGCAAGAGGAGGCCGCAGCACTGGAGGAGCGATGGAGGCGGACCCTGTCGGCCCCCGCCCCCGCCGGATGCTGGACCTTCGTCGCCCTCCACGCCAACGCGGTCGCCGGCTTCGCCCTCGTCGTGCCCGCGCCCGCCCTCGGTCCCGAGGCCGGGGGCATCGAGGAGGGCAGTGAAATCGCCGAACTCCTCGTCGATCCGGACTTCGCGCGCTCGGGCCACGGATCGCGCCTCCTCCAGGCGATCGCCGACACCTCCGGATCCGCGACGCTGCGAATCTGGGCGGGCGCCGAGGACGAGGCTCGCCTCCGGTTCCTCCAATCCGCGGGCTTCGCGCCGGCGGGACTGCGCCGTTGCCTCGAGCCCGAGGGCGGCGAGCCGATCCTTCAGCACCTGTGGTGGGCGGCGCTCGAGAGCGGGACGTGACGCCCCCGGCGGGCGAGGCCTCCCAGCGGGTGAACATCCGCCGTGGCGCGGGCCGCGCCCGCATATGCTGGCCCGCATGAGCCACACCCCTCGCCGCCAGTTCGGAACCCTCGCCCCCGCGTTGGTCACCCCCTTCCTGCCCGATGGCACGATCGACCTCGATTCGGCCGCGCGCCTCGCGAAGAAGCTCGTCGACGACGGCTGCGACACGATCCTCCTGTCGGGGACGACCGGCGAATCGCCGACGACCCACCAGCCGGAGAAGAACGCCCTGACGGAAGCCGTCAAGGACGCCGTCGGTGAGCGCGCCTTCATCCTCGCGGGCGCGGGCTCGAACGATACGGCTCATGCCGTCCGCATCGCCGAGGGCGCCCAGGCACACGGCGCCGACGGACTGCTCGTCGTCGCCCCGTACTACAACCGCCCCTCCCAGGCGGGCCTGAGGGCCCACGTCCTCGCGATCGCCGAAGCCACCGATCTGCCGATCATGCTCTACGACATCCCGGGGCGGACGGGTCTCGCCTTCACCGACGACACCCTCGACATCCTCGCCGAGCACCCCCGGATCAGCGCGGTCAAGGACGCGACCGGGAACGTCGAGCAGGGCGTCGAACGCATGCACCGGACGGGCCTGGAGTACTACTCCGGCGACGACGGCCTGAACTTCGCCTGGATGACAGGCGGCGCCTCGGGCTTCATCTCGGTGGTGGCGCACGTGGCGGGCGCGAAGTACCGGGAGATGATCGACCTCCTCGACGCGGACAGGGTGTGGGAGGCCAGGGAGCTGTCCTACTCGCTGCGCCCGCTCGTGAACGCGATCATGGGCGGGGGGCAGGGCGCGGTCATGGCCAAGCACGCCGTCCACCTTCAGGGCCTCATCGAATCGCCGACGGTCCGCCTCCCGCTCGTACCGGCGTCCGACGACGAGATCGCCCGACTCCGCGCGGTGATGGCCGATCTTGATCTTCTCTGAGCGCCGACGCGCCTGAGCCCGGCGGGGTTCGTGAGAGAATCGGAGCATGAAGCCCCTGTACGAGAACCTTTCCGAACCCGCGCCGCTCGAAGACGGCGCACTGCGCGTCATCCCCCTCGGCGGACTGGGGGAGGTCGGCCGCAACATGAACGTCCTCGAGTTCGAGGGCAAACTCCTCATCGTGGACTGCGGCGTGCTCTTCCCCGAGGTCTACCAGCCCGGCGTTGACCTCATCCTGCCCGACTTCTCCTGGATCGCGGACCGTCTCGATGACGTCGTTGGGCTCGTCCTCACCCACGGCCACGAGGACCACATCGGAGCCGTCCCCTACCTCGCCAAGCTCCGGGACGACATCCCGACCTACGGCTCCGACCTCACCCTCGCCTTCACCGAGCCGAAGCTGCGCGAGCACCGCCTTCCGGCCGCGGACATGCACGTCGTGAAGTCCGGCGACCGCGTGAAGGTCGGCCCCTTCGACCTGGAGTTCATCCAGGTGACCCACTCGATCCCCGATGCCCTCGCCGTGTGCGTGCGCACGAGCGCCGGGACGGTCGTCATCACCGGCGACTTCAAGATCGACCACCAGCCCCTGGACGGGCGCAAGACCGACCTGGCGGCCCTGGGCCGCATCGGCTCCGAGGGCGTCGACCTGTTCATGATCGACTCCACGAACTCCGAAGTGCCCGGATTCATCCCCTCCGAACGGGAGATCGGCCCGGTCCTCGACCGGATCGTCGATGAGGCCGAGGGCCAGGTGGTCGTGGCGAGCTTCGCCTCGCACGTCCACCGCGTCCAGCAGGTGATGAACGCGGCGGCGAAGGCGGGGCGCCGCGTCGCCCTCGTCGGCCGTTCGATGGAGCGCAACATGCGGATCGCGGCCGAGAAGGGCTACCTCGTCGTCCCCGAGGGGCTCATCGTCGACGCCAACGCTCTCGCGGAGCTTCCCGCGAACGAACGCCTCTACATGGCGACCGGTTCGCAGGGCGAGCCGATGGCGGCCCTCGCCCGGATGAGCTCGGGGTCGCACAAGTTCGTGAACCTCGAGGCCGGCGACACGGTCATCATCGCGGCCTCGCTGATCCCGGGCAACGAGACCGACGTGAACCGCGTGATCAACGATCTCACCCGCCTGGGCGCCAAGGTGTTCCACCGCGGCAACGCGAAGGTGCACGTGTCGGGCCACGCCTGCCAGGGCGAGCTGCTCACCTTCTACAACCTCGTCGCCCCGCGCAATGTCATGCCGATCCACGGTGAACTGCGTCACCTCGTGGCCAACGGCCAGCTCGCGGTGTCCACCGGTGTCGGCGCCGATCACGTGGTCCTCGGCGACGGCGGCACCACGGTCGATCTCGTGGACGGGCGCGCGCGGATCTCCGGCCAGGTCCCCTGCGAGCTCGTCTTCGTCGACGGCAAGTCGATCGGCGAGATCTCCGAGGAGGAGCTCGAGATCCGTCGCGTTCTCGGCTCGGAGGGCTTCATCTCGGTCTACGCCGTCGTCGAGCACGATTCCGGGATGGTCCTGTCGGGCCCCACGATCAAGGCGATCGGCATGGCCGAGGACGATTCCGTCTTCGAGGAGATCCTGCCCGATGTCGATGCCGCGTTGAAGGATGCGGCCGCACCCGGAGGGAAGGACCCCTACGTCCTCCAGCAGGCGATGCGACGCGTGATCGGGCGCTGGGTGGCGCGCAGGCTGCGCCGCCGTCCGATGATCGTTCCGGTCGTCGTCGAGCAGTAGACCGGGGCGAGGAAGGCGCTGGATATGGCGGGTCGTTTCATTTCGACGCATTCGGTCGTCCTCGTGCTGCCGATGCACATTTCGCACACGCCCGTGCGCGGCGGCTCGGTCCACGCCGATGCCGCGACCTCGAGGCCGGGCGGAGGATTCACCACGCTGTCGGCCGTCGCGGCTCAGGGCGTCGCCGCGGCGATGGCTTCGCCGCTCGGGACCGGACCGAACTCCTTCGCCGTGCGCCAGCAACTCGTCGAGGCCGGCGTCGAGGTCCTCACCCCCGAGCTCGTGGGCGACATCGGGGTGGCGATCCAGCTCATCGAACGCGACGGCTCCATGACCTCCGTGGTGACGGCGGGAGTGGAGTCGGAGCCCTCGCGGGTCTCCCTGGATCGCATGGTCCTCAAGCCCGGCGACCTCATCCACATCGCCGCTTCCGACCTGGCGAACCCGCATTCTGCGATGGTGCTCGCCGGTTGGGGCGCCGCCTTGCCGCCCTCCGTCACCCTGGTCGTCGCGGTGTCGCCCGCGGTCGAGCAGGTGCCCGTCGAGTCGTGGCGCAAGCTGCTCAAGCGAGCCGACGTGGTGACGATGAACGTCCGCGAGGCCGCTGCGCTCACCTCGATCCTCGCCACTCACGAACCGGGGGTCGGGATCCGCCATCTGATGAAGCCCGAAGCCGTCCTCGTGCGGCGCACGGGCATCATGGGCTGCGAACTCCAGCGCACCAAGGGCGCTGAGCGCGAGACGATCCCCGCTTTTGAGACACGCGTCGCCGACACCGCGGGCGTGGGCGATACGCACATCGCCACGATGTGCGCCGAGCTCCTCAAGGGCAAGGACATCGCCGACGCCCTGCGCACCGCGAACGCGGCAGCGGCCATCGCGATCTCGCATGAATCCGCTTTGCCCGTACCGACGATGAAGCAGATCGAAGAGGTCCTCGCGCGGGGTTCGGTCATGTCCGACGACGCCTGATGGCGCCGAGACCGGCGCGGCAGTCGCCCCTCGGCGCGTCGGCGCTGTAGCGTCGAAGCACCATGGCATCACAACGCCCATCTTCGACAAAGAAGGGGAGCGGTTCCGCTTCCTCACGTGCGACGAACCGACGAACGCCCTCCGCCGAGCCCGAACGACCCGGGTTGCTCGCGAGGGTCTTCGCCGCGATCGGTGTCGGTCTCGGATCGGCCTGGCAGGCGTGGCGTCAGGCCGATCCGAGGATCAAAAGGGATGCCCTGGCCTTCATCTGCCTGGGGGCGGCCGTCCTCGTCGCCCTGCGCGAGTGGTTCCGGGTCTCCGGACAGGCGGGCGATTTCATCCATCATGCGGCCGCCGGATCGGTCGGCATGTTCGCAGTCGTGGTGCCGATCGCCCTCGTCGCATTCGCGGTCGAGCTCTTCCGCGCGAACGCGGATGAGCACGCGCTGCCCCACCACGTGGCGGGCGGGCTGGGCCTCGTCGCTTCGGTATGCGGTCTCGTGCACGTCTCCTCGGGGAACCCCTCCCTGGAGGACCTCGCGGCGATCGAGTCCGCCGGGGGGCTCGCGGGATGGTTCATCGCCCGCCCCCTCGCGCTCCTCCTGTCCGGCTGGGGCGCAGGGGCGATCCTCGTGCTCCTGGGCGTCTACTCGCTCCTGCTGGGCACGCGCACGCGGGTCGTCGAGATCCCCGATCGCCTGCGCGCCCTTGCGGCGCGCCTGTCGGGCGCCTCCCGCGGCACCGATCCGAGCGGCGAGGACGAAGGCGCTGATGAGGCCCGTGATGCCAGACGGCGCTTGAGGGAAGGCCTGGCTGCCGGCGACGACCCCTTCCTCGATCAGTACGACGGGGACGAGTCCTTCCGCTCGCCCAACATCACCGAAGGGGCGACGACCGTTCTGGCGCCTCCGGCGCACGACGATGCGCTCCCCGAGCCGCATCCGCTCGACTTCCGCGCCGACTCCCTCTCGCGCGCCGAATCCGCCGATGCCCCGACTGAGGCGCTGTCCGTGGCCCCTCAAGCCCCGCTCGAGGATGCCCATGCGGAGCCCGAATCGGCGACCGAGGAGCAGGAGGTGCCCGAGATCGGCGAGGCGCCCGTCGGCGAGGGCTTCCAGCCCCAGCTCGCCGAGGCGATCTCCTACACGCTGCCCGAGGACTCACTGCTCGTCGCGGGGCCGCCGCACAAGACGCGTTCGGCGGTGAACGACGAGGTCGTGCGCGCCCTCGGCCAGGTCTTCGCGGACTTCAAGATCGATGCGCGCGTCACGGGCTTCTCGCGCGGACCGACGGTCACCCGCTACGAGGTGGTCCTCGGCTCGGGCGTGAAGGTCGACAAGCTGACGAACCTGTCGAAGAACATCGCTTATGCGGTGGCCTCGGCGGATGTGCGCATCCTCGCGCCGATCCCCGGGAAATCGGCGATCGGCATCGAGATCCCGAACACCGACCGCGAGAACGTGTCCCTGGGCGATGTGCTGCGCTCCGGTGCGGCGATGCGCAATCAGCACCCCCTCGTAGTCGGCGTCGGGAAGGACGTCGAGGGCGGCTACGTGGTGACCAACCTGGCCAAGACCCCTCACCTCCTGGTCGCGGGTCAGACGGGCTCGGGCAAGTCGAGCTTCGTGAACTCGATGATCACGTCGATCATGATGCGCGCGACCCCGGATCAGGTGAGGATGATCCTCGTCGATCCCAAGCGCGTCGAGCTCACGATCTACGAGGGCATTCCGCACTTGATCTCGCCGATCATCACCGATCCGAAGAAGGCCGCCGAGGCGCTCGAGTGGGTGGTGCGCGAGATGGACGCGCGCTACAACGACCTGTCGGATTACGGCTTCAAGCACATCGACGACTTCAACAAGGCGGTCGCCTCGGGGCAGGTGCAGGCCAAGCCCGGTCTGGACAGGACGCTGCGGCCCTACCCCTACCTCCTCGTCGTGGTGGACGAGCTCGCCGACATGATGATGGTCGCGCCGCGCGACGTCGAGGCGTCGATCCAGAGGATCACGCAGCTGGCCCGTGCGGCCGGCATCCACCTGGTGCTGGCGACGCAGCGCCCCTCGGTCGATGTCGTCACCGGTCTCATCAAGGCGAACATCCCCTCGCGCCTCGCCTTCGCGACCTCCTCGCTCACGGATTCGCGGACGATCCTCGATCAGCCGGGTGCGGAGAAGCTCATCGGCCAGGGCGACGCGCTCTACTTGCCGGCCGGCGCCTCCAAGCCGATGCGCGTGCAGGGCGCGTGGGTGTCCGAATCGGAGATCCACAAGGTGGTCGCCCACGTGAAGGCCCAGATGGAGCCGCACTACCGCGAGGACGTCGTCGTCGAGCAGAAGACCGTCAAGGTCGCCGAGGACATCGGCGATGACTTGGATGACCTCCTGCAGGCCGCCGAGCTCGTCGTCTCGACCCAGCTGGGGTCGACGTCGATGCTGCAGCGGAAGCTGCGCGTCGGCTTCGCCCGCGCGGGGCGCCTCATGGATCTTCTGGAGTCGCGCGAGATCGTGGGGCCCTCGGAGGGCTCGAAGGCCCGTCAGGTGCTCGTTCAGCCCGAGCAGCTCCCCGAGGTGCTCGCCATGCTGCGCGGCGAGTCCGAGGGGATCTCTTCGCCCGAGCCCGTCGAGATCGCGGCTGCTCCCTCTTCGGCGATGGACGAGGGCGCGACTGGCGGAACCGATGCGCGCGGAAGGGCTGAGGATCCCTATGCTGGACATGACTTCGGCGGGGCGCCGCCCCAGTGGGTGGATGAAGAGCCTGAAGAAGACGAGGACGCCTGGCAGCTCACGGGCCGCTGAGCATCGAAGGGAAGGACAAAGGCATGGACGACAACGTCTCGCGTGTCGATAGGGAGCGCGGGGTTTCCCCGCTGAATCTTCCGAATGCGCTGACGGTCTTGAGACTCGTCCTGGTGCCGGTGTTCATCCTCCTTCTCGTGAGCGGCGCCCCTTCGGCCCGCTGGGGTGCGCTCGTGGTGTTCATGGTCGCGGCCTACACGGATCGTCTCGACGGGAAGATCGCGCGGGCGAGGGGGCTCGTCACCGACTTCGGGAAGATCGTCGACCCGATCGCCGATAAGGCGCTGACCCTCGGCGCCTTCGTCATGCTCTCGATCGCCCATCCCTGGCTGTGGCTCGTCACCGTCCCGGTCGCGATCCGTGAGCTGGGGATCACCTGGTGGCGGGCCGATCTGCTCAAGAAGGGGATCGTCGTCGCGGCGAATAAGGGCGGCAAGCTCAAGACCGTCCTCCAGATCCTCGCGATCTGGCTCCTCCTCATCCCCTGGGATCTCATCGGGGCCTGGGAGTTCGGGCTCGGAATCGTCGCGAAGATCGGTTTCGCCCTCGGGTGCGCGGCTGCGGTTCTCGCGCTCGTCGTCACGCTGTGGTCCGGATGGGTGTACATCGCGGAGGGGCGTCGCCTCCAGAAGGGCGCCGAATCCCAGAGTTGAGCCGGGGGGACGCAATTCACAGGCGTTTGAGATTTCAATAAAAAGATGTCTGGAACGGCTTCATCTCACCGATTTCGCAGAAGGTGTCGACCGCTGCGCTCGAAGTCACTCGGTCTCATATGTCCTCCCCGTGTGCGCATGCTCCGGATGTGCGGTTAGAGTTGAGGCCATGAACGCTACTCCCGCCGCCGCGCCGCTTCTCCGCACAGAACTCGGCGACGTCCTGCGCGGCATCCGTCGCGCCCAGGGGCGAACCTTGCGGGAGGTCTCCCTGGAGGCTCAAGTCTCCCTCGGTTATCTCTCCGAGGTCGAGCGGGGTCAGAAGGAGGCGTCGTCCGAGCTCCTCGAGGCGATCGCGACCGCCCTCGGCGTTCCGCTCTGGTTCGTCCTGCGCGAGGTGTCCGATCGCATGGCGATCCTCGAGGGGACGGTCGTGCCCGACACCGTTCCCGACGACATGGTCCCCGTGACCCTGATCTCCTGATCGCGCCCCGGGTGAAGTCTTCGGAATTCTGGGACGCGGTCGACGCGGTCTTCGGCCCGCGTCTGGGCCGCTCCTACGCGGCGGACATGTATCTTCCCGGCGTGGCGGGCACCTGCGTCGAGGCCCTTGAAAGGGGCGTGCCGCCTCTGGAGGTCTGGCACGCGCTCGTCGAGGAGACGGGCGCGGGCGAGGCCGCGAAGTGGATTCATCGCCTTGATGAGAAGGCGCGGCGGAGCCTCCTCTGACCCTCCTCCTCTCGTCGGGCCCCGCTCCTGCGGTGCCGGGGCGTCGCCTCGTCCGCCTCGCGGGATCGATCCGCGGAATGGAAGCGCCCGGCGCCACGCCGGGGCCCCGACGAGCCTCGAACACCTGTTCCATGTAGACTCGTGCGCGACGACTCCGGGATCCTCCATCCACAGTCCGGATAGGGGGCTCTCGCAGATGCCCATGGTCAGGCATACAGTCGTCGCGTCTCCCCGGAGAGGGGAGGCCGCACCGACCAGACGATCCGTGAGCCGGAGAGGCTCGAACCGTTGAGAGGACACCATGGCTGCCGCACCCCGCAAGAGCTCGCCCGCGTCGAAGGGCGATGACCGGAACAAGGCGCTCGAGCTCGCGCTCTCCCAGATCGACAAGCAATTCGGCAAGGGCTCGGTGATGCGTCTCGGCGACGATTCCCGTCCCCGCGTCCAGGTCATCCCCACCGGTTCGCTGGCTCTCGACGTCGCTCTCGGCATCGGCGGTCTGCCCCGGGGCCGCGTGATCGAGATCTACGGTCCCGAATCCTCCGGCAAGACGACCGTGGCGCTCCACGCCGTTGCCAGCGCCCAGAAGGCCGGCGGGAACGCCGCCTTCATCGATGCCGAGCACGCCCTCGATCCCGTCTACGCCAAGGCCCTCGGCGTCGACATCGACAACCTCCTCGTCTCCCAGCCCGACACCGGCGAGCAGGCGCTCGAGATCGCCGACATGCTCATCCGCTCGGGCGGCATCGACATCATCGTCATCGACTCCGTCGCGGCGCTCGTCCCCAAGGCCGAGATCGAGGGCGAGATGGGCGACTCCCACGTCGGTCTCCAGGCGCGCCTCATGAGCCAGGCGCTCCGCAAGATCACCGGTGCGCTCTCGGCCACGGGAACGACGGCGATCTTCATCAATCAGCTGCGCGAGAAGATCGGCGTCTTCTTCGGCTCGCCCGAAACGACGACCGGCGGCAAGGCCCTGAAGTTCTACGCCTCGGTCCGCATCGATGTGCGACGGATCGAAACCCTGAAGGAATCGGGCGCGCCGGTCGGCAACAGGACGCGGGCGAAGATCGTCAAGAACAAGATGGCGCCGCCCTTCAAGCAGGCGGAGTTCGACATCGTCTACGGCAAGGGCATCTCGCGCGAGGGGTCGATCATCGACATGGGCGTCGAGGCCGGGATCATCCGCAAGTCCGGATCGTGGTTCACCTACGGTGATGATCAACTCGGACAGGGCAAGGAGAACGTCCGGCAGTTCCTCAGCGACAATCCCGAGCTCGCCGATGAGATCGAGAACAAGATCCTCGTCGCCCTGGGGGTCCTGGAGTCGCCGGAGGAGCCCGCCGGCGATCCCGTTCCCGCTATCGATCCGCTTGAGGACGCGGGATTCTGATCGCTCATGGTGCGCTACCTCGATCCGGAGGATCATCCCGAGCTCGGTGAGGCCGAGCGGAATCGGAAGGATCCCGCCGAGCGGCTGGCGAGGATCCGCGAACGCAACGCGGCCCTGTCGGGCGCGAAGGCGATCGAGGCGGCGCGCGAGGTCGCCCTCCGGCAGCTCGATTCGCGCTCCCGGTCGAAGGGGGAGCTGCGACGGGCGATCGAAGGCAGGGGATTCGCCCCCGAGATCGCCGACGAGGTCCTCGACCGCCTGGAGCGCGTGGGGCTGATCGATGACGAGGCCTTCGCCCGCGCGATCGTCTCGGATCGCTTCCGCGGGTCGGGCAAGTCCGGGCGCGCCCTCGCCGAGGAGATGCGGCGCAAGGGCCTCGACGAGGACGCGATCGCGAGTGCGATGTCGTCCATCGACCAGGAGGAGCTCCGCGAGCGGGCCGCCGAGCTCGTCGCCAAGAAGCTGCGGACGATGCCCGGCGTCCCGAGGGAGGCCGCCTATCGGCGCCTCGCCGGGATGCTGGCCCGTAAGGGCTACTCGCCCGGGCTCAGTCGCGAAGTCGTCGCGGAGGCGCTGGAAATGCGGGAGGCCCTTGAAAGGTCGATGATCGACTGATCGTCTTTTCGCGGATGCTCAGTGCGGTCGCGCTCCGCGCGTGGGATCGGGCAAGGGATGCAGGTGGGTGAGCCACTCGAGCGAGTCCTGGATATGAGCGGTCATCAGTGCTGAAGCGAGGACGGGATCGCGCTCGGACATCGCTTTGGCGATACGGCGATGCGCCGCGTCGCTCAGCTGCTTGAACTCGCCGTGAAGGAGAAGGTGGTAATCGGCTCCCCGGTGGTGGATGGCTCCGAGCAGCGCCGCAATCATGGGATCCCCTGCGGCTTCGATGATCCGCAAATGGAACTCCTGATCCCGTTCCTCGAAGGAAGGATCGTTGACGCTGAGAGCGGCGACTTCTTCGGCGAGCGAGCTCAGCTGACGAAGCTCCTCGTCGCTCATGCGCACCGTCGCCTGTGCCGTGACATGGGATTCCAGGACCTGCCTGAGGGGGAAGAGTTCGAGAAGCCGCTCGAGGGGCAAGAGCGGAACGACCATTGACAGGCCGGTCATGAGCTTGGGTGCGGACAAGTCCGAAACGGTGAGGCGTCCGCCGGGTTGGGACTCAAGGACGCCGACGGCGACGAGCATCTTTTGAGCTTCGCGCAGGGAGCTTCGAGACAGGCCGAAACGATCGGAGAGCTCGATTTCACCCGGAAGGCGTTGACCCGGTGCGAGCTCGCCCGTCGCGAGCATCGTGCAGAGTGCGGATCGTGCATCGTCGACGGCGCTCAAAACAGTCCTTTCGCTTGAATTGTCGGACAAGGGTCCGATAATTCCGTGTTTGTCGTGTGAAATATCTAGCTTTTGTCGGACAGAGGTGGGTAATCTAACGAATCAAGGTTAGACGCACGTTGAGGAGCGCCGCATGATCGAGGCACAGACCTGGGACCAACTCGATGCTCGCCCGATCCCACCGTGGTATCCCGCGGCGAAGTTCGGAATCTTCATCCATTGGGGCCCTTTCTCGGTCCCCGCTTGGCGGACGCCGTCCGACGAGCTCTTCGGCGGCTATGCGGAGTGGTACTACGCCTCGGTGTACGGGAATTATCGGAACGCCGATGGTGACTATCATGCGCGCACGTGGGGAGAGGACTTCTCATACCGCGACTTCGCACCTCTCCTCACCGCTGAGCGCTTCGATCCCCATGATTGGGCGGCGCTCTTCAGGGACGCCGGCGCCCGCTACGTCGTTCTGACCTCGAAGCACCATGACGGCTACTGCATGTGGCCGACGAGCAATCCGCACAAGACGAACTGGAATGCCGGGGACGTCGGTCCCAGGCGGGACATTCTCGGAGAACTCGCCGGCGCCGTCCGCGCTGAGGGAATGAGAATGGGGCTCTATTACTCGATGCCCGAATGGGAGACCCACAGGAGTCACCGCTGCGATGGCGGGTACTTCATTCCCGAAGCCGATGCCAGAAAGTTCGGGATCGATCCGGACGCGTATCCGGATGAGGTCCTTCACGCCCAGTGGAAGGAGCTCAACGAGCGCTATGCGCCATCGGTGATTTACACGGACGGTGGTGAATGGGACCTCGATGAGGAGTACACGCGCACCCGGGAGCTTCTGACATGGCTGTACGAGGAATCGCCGAATCGGAATGAAGTCGTCGTCAATGACCGCATGCACGTCGGCATGCCGGGGAACCACGGTGATTACTTCTCCACCGAGTACTGCGACATCGAAGGTTACGGCTCGCACCAGCCTTGGGAGGAGAGCCGAGGCATCGGTAAGTCCTACGGCTACAACCAGGCGGAAGCGGAGGAGGATTATTCAACGGCTGCTGAACTCCTCGATTTGCTCGTCAGCACCGTCGGCCGCGGCGGAAACCTGTTGCTGAACATCGGTCCCAAGGCCGACGGGACGATCCCGGAGATTCAACGGCGCCGCCTCCTGGACATCGGATCATGGCTCAAGGCCAACGGCGATGCGATCTACGACACCATGCCGGTCGATCTTGATCTGCCCGAAGGCGCTTACGCAGTGGAACGCGATGGCTTGCTTTACATCCTGCTCACGAGCGATGGCCCGGAAGCGCTCGAACTGCCGCAGGGCATCACCCGCGTTGAAGATCTTGCGAGCGGGGAGCCGATCGAGATCGAAGAAGGGTGCATTCATCCCCAGCGCAACAGACAACTCCCGTGCGCAATGGCGTGCACGATGGAAGGAAGGACACTGCCATGAAATCCCGCACCGAAGATCAGCTATCGCCGGATCCGCTGAAGAAAGCGCGAGCGACGAGACCACTGCGCTTCTGGCACGCTCTCGTCCCCGTCGCCCTCCTGGTGATATTCATCATCTGGGGCATGATTCTGGGCCCGCGCATCTTCGACCTTCCTTCGTGGCCCCTGGAGTTCACCTTCCTCCTCTCCGCGATCTGCACATGGCTGCTGCTCTTCTACCTGGGGTTCTCCTTCGAAGACGTCACGCAGGCGATGGCGGACCGGACTCGAACGGCGCTCCCCGCCATCTGGATGCTCATGGCCATCGGCGTGCTCATCGGAGCTTGGACGGCATCCGGCACGATCCCGATGCTCGTCCACTACGGGATGCTCATGATCGATCCCTCGTGGATCTACGTCGTCGCCCTGCTCCTCACATCCCTGTTCTCCGTCTTGACCGGCACATCGTGGGGATCGGTGGGAACGATTGGCGTCGTCCTCATCAACATAGGCGTCGCGACTGAAGCGAATCTCGGTCTCCTTGCAGCGGCCATCATCTCGGGCGGCTACTTCGGAGACAAGATGTCGCCCCTGTCCGATACGACCAATATGGCTTCGATGGGTGCGGGGGTCCCTCTCTACGCCCACGTGCGTTCGATGCTCAACACCACGGGGCCCGCATACATCATCGCGCTCATCCTGACGACGGCATTCGGTTTCGCTCAACCTGCTCGGAGCGCGGGCGTGGACGTTTCGTCCTTCACTCAACCGGTTGCGGAGGACCTCGCGACGGCGTTCAGTTTCAACATCCTCGTGTGGGTGCCGCTGCTCGTGATGCTCGTCGGCGCAGCGCTTCGCCTGCCGCCGTTGCCAACGCTCCTGTATTCAGCCGCCTCGGGCGCCCTCGTCGCACTTGTCGCTCAGGGGTTCAGCTTCGAGAACGTCATCCAGTCGCTGATCAACGGAGTGACGATCGAAATGACCGGCGCTGAGGTCGGAGAGCAGGCGATCGCGATCATCCAGCGGGGCGGTCTGTACTCGATGGCGAGTGCCGTCCTCATCACTCTGTGCGTCTTCATGTACATCGGCTCGCTCGATCTCATCAAGGCCATGGGCACCGTGGTCGATAAGGCATTCGGACGGGTGAAGTCGCGGCCGGGCATCATCCTCGCCTCCCTCATCAGCTCCGCCTTCATCAACGGCTTCTCGTCGAACCAGTACGCCACGAGCTTCATCGTCGGTACGGCATTCGGCCCGAAGTACGAGGAAGCGGGCATCCCCCGCAAGGTCCTGTCACGGTCCATCGAGGACTATGGAACCTTCATCGAACCGATGCTTCCCTGGACGACGACCGGCGTGTACATGATCGGCACTCTGGGAGTCGCCTATTCCGAATACGTGCCCTACATGTTCTTGCAATGGGCGAACTTCATCATTGCGCCGCTCCTTGCGATCACGGGGATCGGGTGCTTCTACAACGAGGCTCGCCGGACGAAAGCGGAGGGCTGACAGCGCTTCGCCCCTCAGATCTCCCCGTTTGCATCCGTCTGAAGCGTTCCCCGCCCGAGTCGGTCGATCCGCCAGGACTCGGGCGGGGAGCTCTCATCACGGCTCCGCGGAATGCGGGTGTGAGCGTTCGACGATCTAGGCTGAATGGATGAACGACGAGGAGCTTCGAGCATTAGTGGGGGAACTGGCGGCCGGGGGCGCGCTGCTCGCAACGGCCGAGTCCCTCACGGGAGGAGCGCTGTCCGCGAGGATCGTCGATGTCCCCGGGGCCTCGAGGGTCTTCCTGGGCGGTGTGACGACTTACGCGACGCCCCTCAAGGCGGCGATCCTCGGTGTCGATCCGGAGGTCCTGGACAGCGCGGGTCCCGTGGACCCGCGCGTCGCGATCGCGATGGCCGAGGGCGTCCGCGCTCTCATGGGAGCCGATTTCGGACTGGCCACGACGGGAGTCGCGGGTCCCGGTCCGCAGGACGGGCACCCTGCCGGGACCGTGTACATCGCGATCGCGACACCGACGATGAGCACTCATCGGCTCTTGGCCCTCTCGGGAACCCGGGCGCAGATCCGCGCACGGACCGCGGATCGCGCCCTCGAGCTCCTCGCTGAAGCGCTCAGATCGGGAGATGGCGCGAAGGCCGACTAGACTGCTCGCGATGAACGCCGAAGAGATCCACGACCTGCGCGCCCCCCGGATGCCGCGCACCTACGCCATCCGCACCCTCGGATGCCAGATGAACGAGCACGATTCCGAACGAATGGCGGGCCTGCTCGAACAGGCCGGCCTCGTACCGGTGTCGCGAGTACCCGAACTGGCCGGACGGGCCACGGACGCGGGCGATCAGGGTGCCGACGTCGTGGTGATCAACACCTGCTCGGTCCGTGAGAACGCCGCGACGCGCCTCTTCGGGAACCTCGGCCAGCTCGCCGCCGTCAAACGCGAGCGTCCGGGAATGCAGATCGCCGTCGGCGGATGCCTCGCCCAGCAGATGCGCGAGGGCATCATCGAGAAGGCCCCCTGGGTCGATGCGGTCTTCGGAACGCACAACATCGACGTCCTGCCCGCCCTGCTCAAACGCGCTCAACACAATCGCGAGGCGGCGGTCGAGATCGAGGAGTCCCTCAAGGTCTTCCCCTCGACTCTGCCCACGCACCGCGAAAGCGCCTACGCGGCCTGGGTGTCGATCTCGGTCGGCTGCAACAACACCTGCACCTTCTGCATCGTTCCGCATCTTCGCGGTCGTGAACGCGATCGCCGCCCCGGGGAGATCCTCGCCGAGGTCGAGGCGGTCGTCGCCCAAGGAGCCATCGAGGTGAGCCTCCTCGGCCAGAACGTGAACTCCTACGGCGTGGGCTTCGGTGAACGGGGCGCCTTCGCGGGCCTCCTGCGCGCGGTGGGCGGCGTCGAGGGACTGGAGAGGGTGCGTTTCACCAGCCCCCATCCGGCCGCATTCACCGACGACGTCATCGCCGCGATGGCCGAGACCGAAACGGTGATGCCGAGCCTGCACATGCCCCTGCAGTCCGGCTCGGACGCCGTGCTCCGACAGATGCGGCGTTCGTACCGGCGCGACCGCTTCATGGGCATCCTCGACCGGGTGCGCGCCTCGATCCCGGAAGCGGCGATCACGACTGACATCATCGTCGGCTTCCCCGGTGAGACCGAGGAGGACTTCCTCAAGACCCTCGAGGTCGTCGAAGAGGCGCGTTTCGCCTCGGCATTCACCTTCCTGTACTCGCCGCGGCCCGGAACCCCGGCTGCTGATCGCGACGATCAGGTGGACCCGCAGGTCGCGCTCGAACGCTATCAGCGCCTCATCGCGCTCCAGGAGAGGATCTGCGAGGAGGACAATGCGGCCCTCGCAGGCCACGAGGTCGAAGTGCTCATCGCGCAGGGGGAGGGGCGCAAGGACGGGGCGACCCGCCGCATCTCCGGGCGCGCCCGGGACAACCGCCTCGTGCACGTCGGCATTCCCGCGGGTCTGCCGGATTCCGATCTGCCGCGTCCCGGTGACGTCGTGAACGCGGTCGTCACTCACGGCGCACCGCACCACCTCATCGCAGACTCCGGTCTGCAAGGCGGGCTCTGGCGGGTCCGCAGGACGCGGGCGGGCGACGCCTGGGAGGCGCGTCAAGCATCCGAGGCGGATGAACGGGTCTCCTTGGGAATGCCGACGCTGAGGATCGGGCGGCGCTGAACGAGCATGCCCGCCGCACGGTGAATGTTTCGATTCGGTGACGATCGCTCGGAAGCGCCCGACGCGGTCGAGAGCCTGGCTTACCTTTAACTGCGGCGGTTCTCACAACGGCGTGAGGCCGCTCCGCCGGGGTGACAGCGGCCCCGGCCCGATGAAACGGCCCCCGCGAGCATTCGCGGGGGCCGTTCGGCGTCCGAACCCGGGTCATTCGCCTTCGAACAGCGCGGGCAACTCCGTCTTCGCCTGGAGGGCGACGGAGATCCCCCGACGGATCATGGCGTGGATCTGGCGATCAGAGAGCCCCTCAGCCACGAAGAACCGCGTCGCGAGGACGAGGGCGGATCCTGATTCGGCCTCCACGGGGAAGACGGTGGGCTGGAGGTGGTCCAGATTCCAGGCGTTCGCGATGGCGTTGAGCCTCTCGCTCGGCAACTCCCGGGCCGTCTCGGGCAGGTCGAGGCGGCACTCGACCTGGAGCCAGGGCGCATCGGCCGGTTCGCGGTGCGCCTGGATCCGCAGCCCCTCGATCTCGGTGAGGACGATGAATTCTCCCGAAGCATGGGGGAGCCCGTCCCCGGCCATCACCGCCTCGATGCGCTCGACGGTGACGGGAGCGACCTCGGTACCCCACTTCTCAGCGGCCGCATCAGGAGCCATCCGAACGGAGGGCGCCGGCTCGTGCCCGCTCGGCGCGGACGATGCGGGGGAGGGGACCGCGAAGACCGCGTCCTCGTCGGACTCGAAGGTCCATGACTTCCATTCAGGCATGGGGAGCCTCCTCGGCCCACTGGTCGGGGTACTGCGCGTCGAGTCGGTTCTGCATCGCGATCGCCGACATGACGAACTGGGAGAGCTCTCCGCGGAGCTGCGCATCGGTGGCCCCGACGGCCCAGTTGAAGCAGTGGAGGAAGCGGACGGAGACCGTGGAGTCCTCATTCGCGAGGGTCGTCGCCTTCGGCAGGTAGGTCGCTGCGTTGAGGGTCCGCACCGTTTCGTTGAGGGCGTCGGTGTACGAGGCGTGGAAACGACGCGGATAGTCGCTGACGCCCTGAACGGGACGGCCCTCGGGGACGATGATGCGGATCGTGCGCGACGGCAGGAGCGCCGCCACCTGGCCGCGGTCGGAGACGAAGGGGAAGACGCCCATCGATTCCAATGCGGCGCTGATCCGCTCGACCGTCACCGGCCGCGCATCTGTTGAGCTCATGCCACCACTGTATCGGCTGGAGGCGGGCGGGCGCCCCGGCGCGGAGGGGAACCGTAGAATGCCCGGGTGATGATTCCAAGCGCCCTCGACCGACCCGGCGATCTCATCGTCGCGGTCGTCGGCCAGACCGCGTCGGGCAAGTCGGACCTCTCGCTGGACTTGGCGCAGTCCTTGCCGGAACTGATGGGAGCCGCAGCGGCGGAGATCGTGTCCGCGGACGCGCTCCAGCTGTACAGGGGCATGGACATCGGCACGGCGAAGACGCCCGTGAGCGAACGGCGCGGCATCGCCCACCATCAGATCGACGTTCTGGATGTGACCGAAGAGGCTTCGGCGGCCCGCTATCAGATCGCGGCCCGAGCCGACGTGGAGGCGATTCACGGGCGCTCAGGGCTCGCCCTGGTCGTCGGCGGTTCGGGACTGTATCAAAGAGCGCTCCTGGACCGTCTGGAGTTCCCCGGGACGGATCCTGGCGTGCGGGCGGCCCTTGAGGCCGAGGCCGAAGGCCCCTTGGGGGCGCGCGGGCTGCACGCCAGGCTCGCCGCCCTCGATCCCGAGTCCGCCCGGCGCATCGACCCGCACAACGCGCGCCGGATCATCCGTGCGCTGGAGGTGATCGAGCTGACGGGGCGGCCGTACTCGTCGACCATGCCCGAACGGGTCTTCACCCGTCCCTGCGTGATGATCGCGATCCGCCACGAGCAGGCGATCCTCGACGAGCGGATCGGGAGGCGGACGCGCGCCATGTTCGAGCAGGGCCTCGTCGAGGAGGTCCGGGGGCTGCTCGACGAGGGGCTGAAGGAAGGACGGACCGCCCGCCGCGCAACGGGATACGCCGAGGCGATCGGGGTGATCGAGGGCGCGCTGAGCGAGCAGGAGGCGATCGACGAGGTCGCAGCGGCCACCCGGCGGCTCGCCCGCAAGCAGGCGAAGTGGCTGCGCCCGGATCCGCGCGTCCACTGGATCGATGCCGATTCCCCCGATGCCCTGGTCCGCAGGGCGGGTGAGATCGTCCAGAAGTCGGTCGAGGCGCACCTGGGGGAGGACGCCCGATAGCCTGAGGGCATGAACAAGGGGACTGGCGCGCATCTGCGGATGGCGAAGGCGCACGGGACGGGCAATTCCTTCCTCGTGTACGTCGATGATGACGACGAGATCGACCTCGCGCCCGAGGACGTGCGCCGCCTCTGCTCCACCGCGTTCGGCATCGGCGCCGACGGCCTCATGAGGGCGGTGCGGCGCGAGGGCCGCTGGTTCATGGACTACCGGAACGCGGACGGGTCGCTCGCCGAGATGTGCGGGAACGGCATCCGCGTCTTCGTCGATCATCTCCGGCGGGAGGGCCTGTTCGACGGCGCTCGTATCGAGGTCGGGACGAGGGGCGGCGTCCGTCAGGTCCTAGTGGTGCCGAGGGCGGAGGGCGGCGTCGAATACAGGGTCGATATGGGGGCCGCCCGTTCGACGGCCCTCGAGGGGATCGATGTGAGGATTCCCGGCCTTGGCGGTGCGCGTCGGGGGATCTTCATCGAGATGCCGAATCCTCACACGGTGATCGCCGTGGAATCGGAGGAGGAACTCGCCTCCCTCATCTTCCCGACGATGGACGCCGCGCGCGCCCCCTCGGCCCTCCGACCGAGTCTGGATCCGCCTCCGGCCCGCGGCACGAACCTCGAAGCGGTCGTCGACCTCGGCGATGACGAAGACGAGGGCGTCATTTCGATGCGGGTCCTCGAACGAGGAGTCGGCGAGACCCTGTCGTGCGGAACGGGCTGCTGCGCGGCCGCGCTCGCGACTGCGATCCGCCGGGGCCCGGGTGCGCCGGACTCGTGGCGCGTCCGCATCCCCGGGGGAGAGGTGCGCGTCGACATCGAAGGCGTCCTCGAGTTCGGCGAGGACGGGCCGCGCGTGACCGGGGCTCCGGTGATCCTCACGGGTCCGGCGGAGCGCGTCGCCCTCGTCGACTGGGGGAAGGGGGCCTGAAGGGCGGGCCTCAGGAGGCGATGCGGACCTCGATGATCCGGAAGCCCTTCTTCGAGGCGAATTTGACGGCGCGCAGCCCCTGCCCGTTGAGCCAGTCGATGAGGGAATCGGCTCCGAGGTTGCGCTGGACCACCAGGTGGGCCGCTCCGTCGGCGCTGAGACGGGGGAGCCAGGCGAGCAGCAGTCCGTGCAGCGCCTCCTTGCCGATGCGGATCGGCGGATTCGACCAGATCGCGTCGAAGCGCAGATCCTCGGACTCGGCTTCCTCGAGCGCCTCTTCGGCGTCGAGGGCGCGCAGGTTCGGGCAGCCGTTGATGCTCGCGTTGCGCCGCGCGAGGTCGACGGCCCTCGAGTTGACGTCGATCGCCCAGACCTCCGCCCCGGGGGCCTCCTTCGCCATCGCCAGTCCGATCGGCCCCCATCCGCAGCCGAGATCGAGGAAACGGCCCTGGGAGGGCAGGTCGGGGGCTTCGGACAGGAGCTGGCGCGTTCCCAGATCGAGGCGCGTCGCTGAGAAGACCTTCGGGCTCACCCGGGCGACGAACTCCGCGCCGCGCGCCTCGAAGCGCAGGGTCCGCAGATCGGAGTCCGCGGCGGGCGCATGATCGGAGAAGTACTGTTCTTGCACATCCCCAAGGGTAGCGGCACTCGAGCCCGTCATGGCGTCGCGCTCCTTCCAGCAGACGGTGGGTGCGCAGGAGGACGGGGCGCGGGCGTGACACACTGGGGGGACCATCAAATCGGCTGAGAGGAACTCAATGGGGGAGCCTGACACCGGGTCCGAGCGCCTGAGGGACGAGGCTGCGGCGGAGAGTCTCGTCGCACGGATCCTCGCCCGCCGCGGTACGGCACTGGAATCCACGCAGGGCCTCGATCACTCCCGCGATGCGGGTGAGCTCGAAAGGGAGGCGCGCGCGGGTACGCGGCGCGTCCAGGCCGACCGCAAGGACCGGGAGGAGATCTCCGAGGTCGAGTACCGCCAGGTGCGCCTCGAGAAGGTCGTCCTGGTCGCCCTGAGGACCGATCAGAGCGAGGAGGAGGTCGACACCTCCCTGCGCGAGCTCGCCGCCCTCGCTGAAACCGCCGGGTCTGAGGTCCTGGACGCCCTCGTCCAGAAGAGGACCCACCCCGATCCGGCGACCTACCTCGGTTCGGGCAAGGCGAAGGAGCTCGCCGAGATCGTCCGCGCAGCCGGAGCGGACACGGTGATCGTGGATGAAGAACTCGCGCCTTCTCAGCGGCGCGGGCTCGAGGACGTGGTCGACGCGAAGGTCGTCGATCGCACCGCGCTGATCCTCGACATCTTCGCCCAGCACGCGAAGTCCCGCGAGGGCAAGGCGCAGGTGGAACTCGCTCAGCTCGAGTACCTTCTGCCGCGCCTGCGGGGCTGGGGCGAGTCGATGTCGCGTCAGGCGGGCGGGCGCGTCGCCGCGGGCGCGGGCATCGGCTCGAGGGGCCCGGGCGAGACCAAGATCGAACTCGATCGCCGCAGGATCCGCACGCGCATGGCGAAACTGCGCGAGGAGATCCGCAGGATGGAGCCCGCGCGTCGCACGCAGCGCCTGTCGAGGCGGAGGGGCCGGGTCCCCTCCGCGGCGATCGTCGGCTACACGAACGCGGGGAAGTCGACCCTGCTCAACCGCCTCACGGGCGCCGAGGTCCTCGTCGAGGACGCCCTGTTCGCGACCCTCGACCCGACGGTGAGGAAGGCGAAGACCTCGGACGGGCGCGCCTACACGCTGACCGACACCGTGGGCTTCGTCCGCAACCTGCCGACTCAGCTCGTGGAGGCGTTCCGCTCGACTCTGGAGGAGGCCGGCGAGGCGGACCTCCTCATCCACGTGGTCGACGCCGCGCACCCCGACCCGGTCGGTCAGGTCGCAGCGGTTCGCACCGTCTTGTCCGAGATCGAGGGGGCGCTCGAGATCCCCGAGATCATCGTGCTCAACAAAGCCGATCTCGCTGAGCCCGAGCGCCTCGCCCTGCTGCGCACCCACTTCCCCGAATCGGTGGCCGTATCCGCAGCGACCGGAACGGGGATCGAGGAACTCGCCTTCAGGATCGAGACGGCGCTCCCGCGCCCGCGCGTCGAGGTGGAGCTCGTCCTGCCCTATTCGCGCGGGGACCTGGTCCACCGCATCCACGAAGAGGGCGAAGTCGATTCGGAGGAATACGTCGATGCGGGGACTCGGGTGAGGGCCCGAGTCGATCAACGGCTCGCAGCGGACCTGGAGCCCTTCGTCGTCTCCTCCCTGGACGGAGCGCTCGCCGGCGAGACCCATGACTGGCCTCTTCACGCCGGGCCGGACGGCGACGATGAGTGAGGCCGCCGGGGAGGCGGCCGTACTGCTCGACCGTGTCATCGAGGCCATGGGCGGCGCCCGACGCGAGGGACAGCGCATCATGGTCGAGGAGATCGCGGCGGCGATCGAGGGAGGGGCTCACCTCCTCGTTCAGGCGGGCACCGGCACGGGCAAGTCGATCGGCTACCTGGTGCCGCTGCTCGACCACTGCCGCCGCAGCGGAGAACGGGCGCTCGTCTCGACTGCGACTCTCGCCCTCCAGCGTCAGATCATCACGAAGGACGCCCCTGTGGTGATCGAGGCGATGGCGGGCCTGGCGGATTGGCGCCCGAGGATCGCGGTCTTCAAAGGGTGGTCGAATTACCTGTGCCTCAACCGCGTCCACGGCGGCTACCCGGGCGAGGGGACCCTCTTCGACGCGCTCGACACCGCGGAGGCGAAGGGCCCGAGCGCTCTGGGCGAAGAGGTCGTGCGGCTGCGCGAGTGGGCGAAGACGACGGACACGGGGGACCGGGACGACCTCGTCCCCGGGGTCACCGATCGTGCCTGGCGACAGGCGAGCGTCTCCAAGCGGGAGTGCCTGGGGCGCGCATGCCCCATGATCGATGATTGCTTCGCCCAGGCCGCTCGGCTCGAGGCGGCGGAAGCGGATCTGGTCGTGACGAACCATTCGCTCTTCGGCATCCACTGCACGGGCGAGACCGACATCCTGCCCCAGTTCGGCCCGGTCGTCATCGACGAGGCCCATGAGCTGGCCGACCGGGTGAGGGATCAGTCGACCCTCGCGCTCTCTGCGGGCATACTGGCGCGGATCGCCCGCACGCTGCGCTCGCGGACGAAGATCGAGGCCGAGGACCTGGAGAGGGCCGCCGAAGAATTGGGAGCCGCGATCGCGCCCCTGCCCAAGGGGCTCGTCGAGGAGCGGCCCGGCACCCTGGTCGAGGTGATGCTCCTGGTTGATGAGGCCCTCCGGCGCGCCGCGAGCGCGGTTTCCGACTCCCATGCGGATCCGGCGGATAAGACGCTCGCCCGTGCGGCGGTCGACGAGGCTCGGGCGTTCATCGATGCGTGGTCGAAGGATCCGGACTCGATGATCCTGTCGGTGTCGGCGCTCCAGGGGGCGGAGTCGGATCTCATTTCGATCAGCCCTTTGGACGTGGCGCCCGCCCTGGGCCTGCGCGGCTTCGGCGAGCGGGGGGCGATCCTCACTTCGGCGACCCTGTCCCTGGGCGGCTCCTTCGACGCCATGGCCCGGGAATGCGGTTTCATGATGTCGTCCGCGCAGTTCAAGGGGATCGACGTCGGGACCCCCTTCGACCCCGCCTCGCAGGCGATCATGTACATCGCCCGGGACCTGCCCGATCCGGGGGCGCCCGGCCTCGGCGAGGAGGCCCGGGATCGCCTCGTCGAGCTCGCCGAGGCCTCCGGGGGCGGCGTCCTCGGCCTCTTCTCCTCGTGGAAGGCGGCGGAGGCGGGGGCTCAGGCCCTGCGAGAGCGCACGGGCCTGAAGGTCTACATGCAGGGCGATGAAACCCTTTCCGCCCTCGTGGATCGTTTCCGCGAGGAGGAGGACTCCTGCCTGGTCGGGACCTTGTCGCTGTGGCAGGGGGTCGATGTGATCGGCCCGTCCTGCCGCCTCGTGGTCATCGATCGCATCCCCTTCCCGCATCGTGAGGACCCGGTTGCGAAAGCCCGGTCCATCGACGCCGGAAGGCGCGGGTTCTCCGGATTCCAGACGGTCTCGCTCACGAGGGCGGCCCTCCTCATGGCCCAGGGGGCCGGCAGGCTCTTGAGGTCGGGGAGCGATCGCGGTGTCGTGGCCCTGCTCGATCGCAGGCTGCTGACGAAGTCCTACGGCGCGTTCATCCTCCGCTCCATGCCGAAGATGTGGCCGACGACGGATCGGGAGGTCGTCATGGGGGCGCTGTCGCGACTGGCCGACGGGGCCGCCGGGAAGTGATCGGCGATTCGTCGCCCGACGCGCTCCTCTCGGGGCGGTGGAACAGGCACAATGGGGGTGGGATCCAGCTCGCCGAAGGACGGGGGCATTTCCCGAGGAAGGACGCGAAAGAATGACCGCCCAAATGAAGAGCCTGTATCCGGCGAAGTCGGCAGGACGGCCCTCGAAGATCGCGATCGTCGGGGCGGGGGCGGTGGGCACCGCCGTCGCCTACGCCTGCGCGATGCGAGGCGATGCGCGCACCATCGTGCTTCAGGACATCAACAAGGCGAAGGTCGAGGCCGAGGCCCTCGATATCGCTCACGGCATTCAGTTCACCCCTTCCGGTTCGGTGGAAGGATCCGACGACGTGGAGATCGTCCGGGGTTCGGATCTCGTCATCGTGACGGCCGGGGCGAAGCAGAAGCCCGGGCAGTCGCGCCTCGAGCTCGCCGAATCGACGGTGGGCCTCATGAAGACGATCGTCCCCCGTCTCCAGGAGGTCGCGCCCGACGCGGTGTTCATGTTCATCACGAACCCGGTCGACGTCGTCACCTATGCGGCCCTGAAGATCACTGGGCTTCCGCGCAACCAGGTCTTCGGTTCGGGCACGGTGCTCGACACCTCCCGTCTGCGCTACCTCGTCTCGCAGCACACGGGCGTGGCCACTCAGAACATCCACGCCTACATCGCCGGTGAGCACGGGGACTCCGAGGTCGCCCTGTGGTCCTCCGCCGAGATCGGCAACGTGCCCCTCGAGCACTGGGGGCCGACCCTCGACGGCGGCCATTTCGATGCGGCGCTGCGCAAGTCGATCGCTCAGGACGTCGTGCAGTCGGCGTACAAGATCATCGACGGCAAGGGCGCGACGAACTACGCGATCGGCCTGGCTGCGGCGAACATCGCCGGGGCGGTGCTGCGTGATGAGAATCGGGTGCTCACGATCTCGACGCTCCTGGAGGACTGGGAGGGCATCTCCGATGTCTGCATGGCCGCTCCGACGATCGTGGGGCGTGCGGGTGCGGGCCGCGTCCTCAACCCGCCCCTGACCCTCAATGAGCGCGACGGCTTGACGGCTTCGGCGACCCGCCTGCGGCAGGTCGCTCGCGACTTGGGCTTCTGAGTCCGAGAAAGCGCGGCGGGGGCGGCACCTTCACACGG
>NZ_JBNOYB010000038.1:0-4872 GCF_050312375.1 Schaalia sp. | reverse complement strand
GCTTCGCGGCGCTTCCCGGCTTCCCCTGCGCGGGCCCCGCCCTCGTCGCCGGGATCGCCGGGAGGAGGACCGCCGCGACGGGCGGGGACGAGGGGCGCTCAGCGGCCGAGGCGGCGTTCGCGCTGGCCGTACGACCTCAGCGCGCGCAGGAAATCGACGCGGCGGAAATCGGGCCAGTACGCCTCGCAGAAGTAGTACTCCGAATGCACGGACTGCCAGATCATGAATCCCGAGAGGCGCTGCTCCCCGGAGGTCCGGATCACCAGGTCGGGATCGGGCTGGTCCTTCGTGTAGAGGTGCGCGGTGATGTCCGCATCCGACAGCTCCGCCTCGAGGTCCTCGAGGCTTCGGCCCGAGGCGATCGCATCGGAAAGGATGGCGCGGACGGCCTCTGTGATCTCATGGCGTCCGCCGTAGCCGACGGCGATGTTCACGCACAATCCCTGAATGCCCGAGGTCGCCCGCACCGAGGCGCGGATCCTCTCGGCGATCGGGGCGGGCAGCAGACCGAGATCGCCCACGACGGCCAAGCGCCAACGGCCGCGCCTGGCGAGCCGATCCACCGCATCCGCGATGATGCCGAGGAGTTCGTCGAGCTCAGCGGAAGAGCGCGAGAGATTGTCGGTCGACAGCATCCAGAGGGTGACAATCTCGACTCCGAGTTCTTCGGCCCAGCCGAGCACCTCGCTGATCTTGTCGGCCCCCGCACGGTGCCCCTGCGAGGGCTGCACGCCGAGCGACTTCGCCCAGCGGCGGTTCCCATCGAGGATGACGCCGATGTGCCGGGGGATCGACTCGGGCGGCAACTGACGCCGCAGCCGCTTCTCGTAGAGATCGTAGGCGAGATTCCAAGCTGCCACGGCCCCTCCCTTCCACTCAGCCTTGCGACGCTCGGGCCGAGTCGATTGTCGAGCACGAACGGGCTCGCGCACACAGAGTACCCGCATGCCCCCTCCCATGGGACCTTCATCATCACCCGGATCCCTCGCACACGAACCTACGGTGTAGTAACCTACGGAAACGTAAGTAGTGTTCTCGCCAGGGAGATGAACATGAAGGTCGCCTCACTCCGCCCCATGAATTGGCTCCCCGACCAGCTCATCGCGATCAAGCCGCACCTGCGCGGATGGCTCCACCTCGTCGCCGCCCCGCTCTCGCTCGCCGCGTCGATCGTCCTCGTCTGCCTGGCGCCCACAGCCGCGGAGAAATGGGCCTCAGCGGTCTACCTCGCATCCTCGCTCATCCTCTTCGGGGTGTCCGCGACCTACCACCGCTTCTATTGGAAGCCCAACTGGGAGCTCGTCTGGAAGCGCCTCGACCACTCGAACATCTTCCTCCTCATCGCCGGCACCTACACCCCCCTGTCTGTCGCGCTCCTTCACGGCCGCGACCAACTCACCATCCTCCTCACGGTCTGGATCGGAGCCGCCGCCGGCATCCTCATCAACATCTTCTGGCCGAGCGCCCCGCGCTGGCTCGCAACCCTCATCTACGTCGCGCTCGGATGGGTCGCCATCGCCTACCTCCCCCAGCTCTGGGCGGCGGGAGGACCCGCCGTCGTCTGGCTCCTGGTCTCCGGCGGACTCCTCTACACGCTCGGCGCCATCGTCTACGCGACGAAACGCCCCGACCCCTCACCGACCTGGTTCGGATTCCATGAGCTCTTCCACTCCTTCACAGTCCTCGCATGGGCCTGTCACTGCGTCGCCGTCTACATCGCCGTGCTCGGCTGAGCGCCTTGATACGCTGACCGCCTTGATACACTGCCCCATGCACGCCGGCACCCCTCGGAGCCGGCCCTTTTCTATCGGAGGTACCCCATGGCCGACACCCAGTGGCTCACTCAGGCTCAGTACGACCTGCTCAAGAGCGAACTCGCCGAGCGCATCGAAGTCAAGCGCGCCGAGATCGCCAAGCTCATCGATGCTGCGCGCCAGGAAGGGGACCTGCGTGAGAACGGCGGTTATCACGCCGCCCGCAACGAGCAGTCGATGAACGAGACCCGCATCCAGGCCCTCCAGGCCCTGCTCGAGAACGCCCAGGTGGGCGAGACCCCCGAAGACGACGGGATCGTCGAACCCGGCATGGTCGTGACCGCCCTCGTCGCAGGGCGCGAGCAGACCTTCCTCCTCGGCTCGCGCGACGCGGGCGGAGACCTCGGGGTCCAGGTCTTCTCCTCGACGGCCCCCCTCGGCGCCGCGGTCCTCGGGCACAAGACCGGTGACACGATCACCTACGAAGCCCCCAACGGCCGCGAGATCAAGGTCGAGATCCTCGAGGCCAAGCCCTTCGTCGGCTGAGGGCAAGGCGCCGCAAGCGCCGCTCCGCCCGCAAACCCCGACCCGACCCGGCGGTTCGGCCTGACGAGGCGGCTCCGGCCTGACGGGGCAGGCGAACCGCATCGACCGGAAGACCGCGCCGAGCGGGATCGCGTCATGTCATGCGCAACAGGGCATCTCACCCGCCTCAGCATGCCCCGCCCACGTCGCATCCTGGGTCCCGCCCTCGGGCCGAGGGCGGGACCGGGGCGGACCGGGCTACAGCTCCCGGGCTACAGCTCCTCGTCCCCGCCCTCGCCGATCGCTCCCGCGGCCCCGCCCTCGGCGCGCGACGAATCAGAAGAAGACGGCACGGGCGCCGTCTCGCCCTTCACCGGACTCTCCGCGCCGTCGACGGCGACGCCGCCATCCGAGTCCGTGCGGGCCTTGCCCGCGTACGACGCCTTCACGAGGTCGTCCAACATCTCGGGCGGGCCCCCGGGCCGCTGGCGATCCTCCGCCAGCTCGGGCATCGGATCGTATCCGTGCAGGTAGAGGAAGGTCGCATTCAAGAAGGCAGCGATCGGCACGCCGAAGACCGCACCCGGAATACCCGCAACCGAACCCGCGGCGGCGACGACCAGGAGCACCGCCATCGGGTGCAGCGACACCGCATGAGACATGAGGAACGGCTGGAGGATGTTCGACTCGAGCTGCTGAACGCCGAGGATCACGACCAGCATGATGACGCCCGCGGTGACCCCCTGATCGACGAGGGCGACCAGCACGGCGATCGCGCCGGACACCAGGGCGCCCACGATCGGAACGAAGGACGCGAAGAACACGACGACGCTGATCGGCACGACCATCGGCAGCCCCAGGAAGAACGCCCCCAAACCGATACCGGCCGCGTCGATCGCCGCGACTTGGATCTGCGTGCGCACGTACGAGCCCAGGGTCACCCAGCCGCGGATCGCCGATTCATGCAGGGGACGGCGTGCAGGCGCGGGGAAGAGCCGAACCACCCACAGCCAGATCGTCCTGCCCTCCTTGAGGAAGAAGAAGAGGCAGAAGAGCATGATCAGGGTGGATGACAGGATCGACACGACCGAAGAGGTCACCGAGAGGGCCGAAGTCGCCAGCACCGAGGAGTTCGCCTGGGCCCACTGCGTGATCTCCGCCTGAACAGTCGACAAGCCCTGATTGACCACCGTCATGTCGAGCTTGAGCGGCCCCTTCTCGATCCACTTCATCAGCTCGTCCACACCGGCGCTCGCCTTCGTGAACAGTCGGGGGAGCTGCTGGAAGATCTCATTGCCCGCCTGCGACAAGGCGACCACGACGACAGCGATCATGATGAGCAGGCCGAGAGCGGCCGACAGCGTGCGCGGGAAGCGCCAGCGGCTCGACAGCCAGCCGACCAGGGGCTCGAGCAGCACCGCGAGGAGGAGGGCGATCGCGACCGGCATGACGATGACCGACAGGCGCATCGCCGCCCAGATCAGGCCTGCCGCCGCCGCCGCGACGACGATCGCGCGCCAGGAGAGCGCCGCCGTCACGCGCAGCGACCACGGCACCGCGCCTGCGGCATCCCGGTCCTGGTCCAGAGGATCGCCCGGCCGGAACTCCATCGGGTCCTCCGCTGACTCAGCGGGCTTCTCGCCCACTTGCATCGCAAGGCGCTCGAAGATTTCCGCGAAGCGCCACTTCATGCGGGTGTTGTCGTCACTCATCGGCCATCCTCTTTCCACGTCTGCCTCAAGGCTACCCGAGGCTCGGAGGATCGCCGAGGCGAGCGGCCCTCACCCCGCGTTGCACAGCCCCGCACTCGGCGATGGACGCCCCGAGGCGGACGACGGCCGAGCCCGGCAGCCCCAGCAGCGCCGATCGGAGCGGCCCCAGCAGGGCCGATCGGACCAGCCCGTGCGCGCTTCGCGGATGAGTGCTTCGATGGAGCTCATGAATTCACGCATCTTCGGACTCGGCGGCTCCGCCTCCTTCCTGCCCGCTCCCCCGGCGCTCACCGCCCCGATCGATCACGAACCCGGCGAGGGCGAAGAAGTCCTCTACCTCGCCGCGGGCTGCTTCTGGGGAGTCGATAAGGCCTTCTGGAATGCACCCGGCGTCGTCGCAACCGCGACCGGCTACATGGGCGGGCACCTCGAGAACCCGAGCTACGAGCAGGTCTGCACATCCACGACCGGCCACGCCGAAACGGTTCGGGTCGTCTACTCGACCGCGCAGACCTCCGCAGCGCAGCTGATCGCGCGTTTCTTCGAGATTCACGACCCGACTCAGGTCGATCGTCAGGGGAACGACCTCGGCCCCCAGTACCGCGGCGCGATCTGGACCTCGACGCCCGAGCAGCTCGACGTGGCCCTTCGCGCCCGCGCGGCCTACCAGGGCGCCCTCGAGGCGAAGGGCTTCGGGGTGATCGCGACGCAGGTCGCCCCCGCTGATGAAGCGGGCCCCTTCTGGTACGCCGAGGAGTACCACCAGAAGTACCTCCACAAGAACCCCAACGGCTACGAGTGCCACGCCAGGACCGGAGTGCCCTGCCCGATCGTCTGAGCGAGAGGGCGCGGGCGAGGGCGTGAGAAGGCGCAAGAAAAGG
>NZ_JBNOYB010000037.1:0-15128 GCF_050312375.1 Schaalia sp. | reverse complement strand
TTTGTGGCCGGGCCCACGGTCCTCCGCCCCGACACCCCCCATTTTTCACGCCGAAAGCATCACCTTTTGGCGTCGAGGGGATGCGGGACGGAGATCCCGGCGCCCGGTTCAGCACGTGCTCACGCTGAACCGGGCGCCGTTTCCGCTCCAGACGGGCGCCCCGCCGCCTCATGATCGACTCGCAGCGAGGGCGGAGCAGAATGCGCGTCCGAAGCGTCGAGGGACGGGGGATCGAGGAGCCGGTGCATCGAAGGAGGCGAGGGGACGAGGGGGCGGACTGCCGACTTGCCGAGGCGGACCGAGGTGCGTCGCCCGGCGCGAAGAACGCGGCCCCGCGAGCGGAAAAGCCCGCAGGGCCGCGCAAGGTCCTCAGGACCGAAGCCTCAGGGCCTCGGCGCCGAGCGGCTCACAATCCGGCGCGCTTGCCGAGCGTGAGAGTGACCTCCTGAGTCCCCGCGAAGAAGTCGTTGCCCTTGTCATCGACCACGATGAAGGCGGGGAAGTCCTCGATCTCGATCTTCCACACGGCCTCCATGCCGAGCTCGGGGTACTCGAGCAGCTCGACCTTCTTGATGCAGTTCGCCGCGAGCTCGGCGGCCGGGCCGCCGATCGAACCGAGGTAGAAGCCGCCGTGCTTCGCGCACGCGTCCGTCACCTGCTGGGAGCGGTTGCCCTTGGCGACCATGATCATCGAGCCGCCGAGCGCCTGGAACTGGTCGACGTAGGAATCCATGCGTCCGGCCGTCGTCGGGCCGAAGGAGCCCGAGGGCATGCCCTCGGGGGTCTTGGCCGGGCCCGCGTAGTAGACCGGGTGATCGAGCATGTACTGCGGCATGGGCTCTCCGGCCTCGATGCGCTCGCGGATCTTCGCATGCGCGATGTCGCGGGCGACGATCATCGTGCCGTTGAGGGACAGGCGGGTCTTCACCGGGTACTTCGTGAGCTCGGCCAGGACCTCCGTCATCGGGCGGTCGAGGTCGATGCGCACGGCGCCCGTGTCCTCGCCCAGCTCAGCCGGGTCGGTCGCCGGCAGGAAACGCCCCGGATCGGTATCGAGCTTCTCGATGAAGACGCCCTCGGGCGTGATCTTCCCCTTCGCCTGCCGGTCGGCCGAGCAGGAGACGGCGATCGCGACGGGCAGGGAGGCGCCGTGGCGGGGGAGGCGGACGACCCGGACGTCGTGGCAGAAGTACTTGCCGCCGAACTGGGCGCCGATCCCCATCTGACGCGTGAGCTCGAGGACCCGCTCCTCCATCTCGATGTCGCGGAAGCCGTGGGCGAGCTCGGAGCCGCGGGTCGGCATCTCGTCGAGGTAGTGCGCCGAAGCGTACTTCGCGGTCTTGAGGGCGAACTCGGCGGAAGTGCCGCCGATGACGATCGCGAGGTGGTAGGGCGGGCAGGCCGCGGTCCCCAGGGAGCGGATCTTCTCCTCGAGGAACTGCATCATGTGCTCGGGATCGAGGATCGCCTTCGTCATCTGGTAGAGGTACGACTTGTTCGCCGAGCCGCCTCCCTTGGCCATGAAGAGGAAGTGGTAATCGGTCTCGTGGCCCTCGTGGGTGTCCGCGTAGAGCTCGATCTGCGCGGGGAGGTTGCAGCCGGTGTTCTTCTCCTCGTACATCGTGAGCGGGGCGTTCTGCGAGTAACGGAGGTTGAGCTCCGTGTACGCCTCGTACACGCCCTTGGCGAGGGGGCGCTCGTCGGGACCGGCGGTGAGGACGCGCTGGCCGCGCTCGCCCTTGATGATCGCCGTGCCCGTGTCCTGGCACATGGGCAGGATGCCGGCCGAGGCGACGTTCGCGTTCTTGAGCAGGTCGAGGGCGACGAACTTGTCGTTCGCGGAGGCCTCGGGATCGTCGAGGATCTTCGCGACCTGCTCGAGGTGCGCGGTGCGCAGGTAGAAGGAGATGTCGTGGTAGGCGGTCCTCGCCAGGAGCTCGAGGGCCTCGGGGGCGACCTTGAGGAAGGTCCGCCCGTCGGGCCCTTCGACGGTCTCGACGCCCTCGGTGGTGATGAGTCGGTATTCGGTGGGGTCTTCGCCCAGCGGCAGCAGGTCTTCGTAGAAGAACTCGGTCACGTGTGGCTCCTTCGCGCCTCGTGTCGGTATCCCATTCGGAGTAAGCCTAGGGCCTCGGGCTCGGGTGTTCCGGGGACCGGGGTCCCGTCGGGCAACGAGGGCGGGGCTCTTCGGATGACGAGGGCGGGAGCGCTCTCAGATAGGCTGGAACCCTCAGCGCGATCTAGGAGCAGCCGTGTCCTCCACCCCCTCTTCAAACGCCCTCGACCTCCGCCTCTGCCGGGCCCGGGCATCGGTGTTCGCCCTCTTCCTCACGAACGGCGCGCTCTTCGCCAACATCATTCCGAGGTATCCGCAGATCAAGGACATTTTCGGATTGTCGGAACCGGTGTACGGGCTCACCGTAGCCCTCTTCCCCCTGGGGGCCCTGGTGTTCGGGGGCTTCGCCGCGAAGGCGATCCGGAGGTTCTCCTCGGCGCGCACCGCGGTCGCGGGGACGATGGGCATCGGCGCGATGCTCGCAGTCGCGGGGCTCCTCGCGATGCGCCGGGAGTCGATGGGCGAGGGCGCCGGGAGCGCCGGCTTCCTCCTGCATCTCGGTTTCGCCTGCTTCTTCTTCCTGGCGGGCGGCTTCGACGCGGTCACCGATGTGGGGCAGAACGCGCACGGCCTGCGCATCCAGCGCCTCATGGGGCGGCCCATCATCAATTCCTTCCATGCCGGCTGGTCGATCGGCGCGATGCTCGGCGGCCTCATGGGGATCGGGGCGACCGCCCTCGACCTGCCGCTCGGCGTCCACCTCTTCGGCTCCGCCCTCGTCTTCATCGCGGTCGGCCTCGTCGCCCTCAGATTCGCGCTGCCGGGCGCCGACCCGCACGCCGGTCAGACCGATCCGATCCTCCTCGTCGCCAACGCGGGCGGAGGGGCTGAAGACGCGCTGGGGGCCTCGCCCTCGGAGATGCGCGTGCACGCGATCGCCGCGCCGCCCTACTTCGTGGTCGGAGCGCTGACGCTCCTCGCGACCGTCGGCATGCTCATGGAGGACGCGACCTCGACGTGGTCGAGCCTCTACATGCGCGACTACCTCGGGGTGAAGGCCTCCCTCGCGGGAGCCGCCTTCGTCGTCATGCTCGCCAGCCAGGCGGTCGGCCGCCTCACGGCCGACCGCCTGATGGGGCGCCTCGGCAACCGGAGGACCGTCCTCCTCGGCGGCGCCCTGGTGACGCTCGGCATGGGCCTGGGCGTCCTCGCCCCCTCGGTCCCCACGACCCTCATCGGCATGGCATTCACCGGATACGGGTGCGCCGCGATCGTCCCGATCGCCTACAACGCCGCCGACGACGTGCCCGGGCTCGCGCCCGGGACGGGGCTGACGATCGTCACCTGGCTCTCGCGCTTCGCATTCCTGGGCGCGCCGCCCCTGGTGGGATTGATCGTCGAAGCGACGAGCCTGCGCGCCTCCATGATCGTCGTCCCCGTCGCCGGACTCCTCACCCTCCTCGTCGCCTTCATCATCGCGCCTCAGCGCGCGGAAACGGGAGGCGGCGCTTCATGATCGGGATCGTCAACGTCCTCGTCGGCATCGCCATGCTCGTCGGCATCATCGGCGCGATCGTCCAGGTCGTGCCCTCCGGAGCGGTGATCGGCATCGCCCTGATCGTCTGGGCGATCGTCGAGGGCGGGGCGACGGCCTGGACGATCACGGGGATTGCCCTCCTCGTCCTCATCGGCGCAAGCGTCTTGAAGTACCTGGTGCCCGGCAAGCGGCTCATGGAGTCGGGCACTCCGAACTCGACGCTCCTCCTCGCCCTCCTCGTCGGGGTGATCGGCTGGTTCGTCGTTCCGGTCCTCGGTCTCGCGCTCGGCGCGATCGGGACCGTGTACCTCATGGAGCGTCGGCGCCTCGGCGCTCATGCGGCAGCACTCGGGGCCACGGCGAAGGTCATGAAGACGCTCGGCCTGGCGATCCTCATCGAGCTCGTCGCCGCCCTCGTGGCGACGAGCCTGTGGATCGTGGGGCTCGTGCTCGTCTGATGAACTCGTCTGAAGACCCCGTCTGACGGCCTCGTCCGAGAAGGAGACGGAGCCCGGCCGGGGCCCGTCCCGGATGAGGACCCCGCCCATCAGGGTCATCCCTGATGGGGCGCGCCCCGGCCTCCTATAGGATCGCGGTGATGTCTACCTCATTCACCGGTTCTCATTCCATCCGCTACCCCGCGCCCGATGTCGCCCGCGGCTTCATGCTGCTCCTCATCGCCGTGGCGAACGTGCCCTTCTGGACGGCCCTGTTCCCCGCATCCGGCGAGGGGGGAGCCGCGGATCAGTGGTGGGTCCTCATCCGACAGCTCTTCGTCGACCACCGTGCCTACCCGCTCTTCTCACTCCTCTTCGGTTTCGGCCTCATGACGATGATCCGGCGCCGCCACGACGCCCACGTGGCCGCCCGGACCCGCGAACTCGACGAGTCTGCCCCGGGGCTGAGCCCCGAGGCGAGGGACAGCTGGATCGCGGGCTTCGAGAAGGAGGCGCTCGAGTCGGGCCGCGCCCTCGTCCGCCGCAGGGGCTGGTGGATGCTGCTCTTCGGCGCCGTTCACGCCCTGTTCTTCATGGGCGACATCATCGGCACCTACGCCCTGGTCGCGGTGCTTAGCGCCGGTCTCATCGCGGGCAGGCGGTGGCGCCTCATGATCGTCATCGGGATCGTCCAGCAGGCGCTCGGCCTCGCGATGCTCCTGCTCAGCGAATTCGCGGCGGACTCTTTCGCGAACACCGGAATGCACGCGGCGAATCAGGGCGGTAATGCGACAATCCCCGGTCTCGTCGGATGGTTCTACCCGCTGATCGGCCTCGTCGCATGGGTTCCCTCAACGCTCTTCACGCTCCTGCTCTCGCAGGTCCTGCCCGCCGTGTTCATCGGCGCGGCCCTGGCGACGACGGACCTCGTGTCCTCACCGGACCGCCACCGGAGCCTCCTTCTGAGCGCGGGGATCCTCGGGCTGGCGCTCGGCGCCCTCATGGGCGCTCCCCGCGCCTTGGCCGCAGCGGGTTTCCTCGAGTCCGCTCCCACGGGGGCGGCCGCCCTGCACGAGTTCGGCGGCATCGCGGGGGCGATCGGGTGGTTGGCCCTCCTCGTCCTCATCGCGGGTCCGCCCCGTGAGCGGCTCGGCGCCGCCCGCACCCTCCTCGCAGCCGTCGGCAAACGATCCATGAGCGCCTACGTGCTTCAGACCTTCGTCTTCATCGCGGTCTTCGGCGTCCTCGGCCTCAGCGGTGTCGAGGGCGTGAACCCGCTGCTCGGCATGGGGATCGCCGTCGCGGTGTGGGCCGTGATCGCCCTCGTCTGCCGGGTCATGGAAGCCCGCGGGCGCGCTCGCGGCCCGCTCGAGGTGCTGCTGCGCACCGCCGTCGCAGCGTCGGCCGCCCCGCAGATCCTGCCCGGGGTCCCCGTCGCACCCTCGGCGCAGGCGTCGATGATGCGAACGGCGATGGAGCCGCCGATGGCGCAGACGAACGGGGGAGCCGGAGAAGAACGCCCGGACGATCGGCAAGCGCAGGGCTGAGCGGCGCCCGCTGCGGCGCCGCGTCGGCCTTGATTCCGGCCCTGTCGGGCTCGACTCGGGCTCTCCGAGGCGCTACTCCCTCCGCCTCACCGCGTTGACGGCCGCCGCCGAGGCGACGAACCAGAGGGCGAGGACGACGACGATCCCCGAGACGACGAGCACCGTGAGGAATCCGCGCCCCTCCTCACCCATGAGAACGCCCGCGATGAAGGACCCGAACGCGTGGAAGCCCGAGACGAGCGCGGCCATCGCGAGGATCGGCCAGGCGGCGAGGTGCCCTGTCGTCCAGGCCTCCTCGTCGGTCTCGAGTTCGCGGTGGTGGAGGCCGAGCGCAGAGCCCTTGGGAAGGGTCCCGGCGCGCGCCTTTGTCGCGACGAGGGCGTAGAGGCCTGCGAGGGCCGCGAATCCGATCGGGCCGATGACGGCGAGGACGTTCACAGGGAGGCCCCCTTCGGGTTGAGGGCGGCTGACGCCCGCACCGACGGGGAGTCGGCCCCGCCCTCGTCACCAGGGGATGAAAGGGCCCCGCCCTCGCCGCCAGGGGAATCCGGAGACTGCGGACGGGCGGGGATCCCCGAACCGGGCACCCCCGCGACCGCCGACTCGAGCTCGGCGACCCAGCGCGCACCCGAGGCGTCCGAGGGCATGCGCCAATCGCCGCGCGGAGACAGCGAACCGCCCGCCATGACCTTCGGACCGTTGGGCAGCGCGGAGCGCTTGAACTGCTGGGAGAAGAAGCGCCGGAGGAACAGGGCCTCCCACTTCACGATCTCCTCCAGGGTGTAGGCGACGCGCTCGGCCTCGGGGAAGCCCGCGGGCCATTCGCCGCGAGCGGCATCCGACCATGCCCTCTGCGCGAGGAAGGCGATCTTCGAGGGGCGGGCTCCGCGGCGCAGCACGTAGTAGAGCGTGAAATCCTGAAGGTTGTAGGGGCCGATCTTGTCCTGCGTCGACTGCATCTTCTCACCCGGTTTGACCGGGACGAGCTCGGGGGAGATCTCCTGATCGAGGATGCGGGTGAGGACCTCGCCTGCCCGCGCCGAGAACTGACCGGAGGCGACGACCCAGCGGATGAGATGCTGGATCATCGTCTTCGGCACGCCGGTGTTCACCGCGTAGTGGCTCATCTGGTCGCCGACGCCGTAGGTGCACCAGCCCAGCGCCAGCTCCGACAGGTCGCCGGTGCCCAGGACGATGCCGCCGCGATGATTCGCGATCCGGAAGAGGTAATCGGTCCGCAGGCCCGCCTGGACGTTCTCGAAGGTCACGTCGTAGGCGTCGGCGCCCTCGCAATAGGGGTGCTTGAGGTCGGCGAGGAGCTGGCGGGCGGCGGGTGTGATGTCGATCGTCTCGCAGGGGACGCCGAGCGACTCGCACAGTTCGAGGGCGTTCGACTTCGTGCCCTCCGAAGTCGCGAATCCCGGCATCGTATAGGCGAGGATGTCCTCGCGCGGGCGCCCGAGGAGGTCCATCGCGCGCGCGGCGACGATGAGCGCATGCGTCGAATCGAGACCGCCGGACACCCCGATGACGACCTTCGGGTTCCCGATCGCGCGCAGGCGCTGAACGAGGCCCGAGACCTGGATGCTGTAGGCCTCGTAGCAGTCCTGGGCCAGGCGCGCCGGGTCGTCGGGGACGAAGGGGAAGCGGTCGACCGGGCGCTCGAGGCCGAGGTCGGTGCGCGGGGGATCCAGCCGGGTCTCGACCTCCGCCACCTTGGACAGAGGGCCGAAGGGCGCGTCCGCCCGCTCGGCGTTGACGTAATCGGCGTTGTCCGCGAAGGAGTTCTGGCGGGTGCGCTCGGTGACGAGGCGGTCGAGATCGACGTCGGCGATCGTGAGGGCGCGGCCCCCGGCGATGAAGCGCTCGCCCTCGGCGAGCAGATCGCCGCACTCGTAGATCATCGTCTGGCCGTCCCAGGCCAGGTCGGTCGTGGACTCGCCCTCGCCCGCTGCGCAGTAGAGGTAAGCGGCGTTGAGACGCGCGGAGGCGGAGCGGACGAGGAGGCGGCGGTCTTCGGCGCGGCCGACGGTGATGGGGGAGGCCGAGGGGTTGCAGATGACGGTCGCGCCCGCGAGGGCGGCGAAGGAGCCGGGGGTGGCCGGAACCCACATGTCCTCGCAGACCTCGACGGCGATCTTGAGGCCCGGGACGTCCGCGACCTCGATGACCGCGGAGGAGAAGGGGACGTACTCGGGGGAGAACTTCTCGTAGGGGTTCTCGACGGCGCTCCACTTCGAGACGTCGATGAGGATCGGCGTCGAGGCGCCCGGGGTGACGAAGTGGCGCTTCTCGTAGAACTCCCGGTAGTTCGGCAGGTGGAGCTTGGGGACGACGGCGAGGATGCGCCCCCGGTGGATCGCGATCGCGCAGTTGTAGAGCGAGCCCTCGGCCCGCACGGGGGCTCCGACGATGAGGATCGGGAGGAGGTCGAGAGAGGCCCGCGCGACCGAGTGGATCGCGGCTTCGACCTCGTCGAGGAGGACGTCTTGGAGGAGGAGGTCGTCGATCGCGTAGCCCGACAGGCACAGTTCGGGCAGGAGGAGGGCGGCCACGCCCTTGTCGGAGGCCTCGCGGGCGATGGAGACGACTTCTTCGGCGTTGCGGGCCGGGTCGGCCGGGTGGACGGGGATCGTCGCGGCTGCGAGGCGCGCGAAGCCCTGGTCGTAGAGCGAATGGAAGTTCACGGGTTCCTCCTCGGGGGGGTTGAGGACATTATCGCTGAAAGCCTCATGGGAGGGCTTCACGGTGAAGGTCGCCTGATGAAGTTCTTCCCCCGAAGGTGCCCAAGAGGGCTCCGGCTGCGTCCCGAACGCCCTCTTGGGCACTTTTGGGGGCGGCGCGGGGTTCCGAGGGCGGGGCGGTGCGCTTGGATGCGGGGGCGGGGCGGCGGTGGGATGGCCCGGCTTCGGCGGGGCCGCCCCTCGGTTCAGCTGATCGCGCTGCTCATGCGATTTCAGCGCGCCGCAGTCTGAGCTCCCGCTCGGCCGCATGCAGGGGGGAGCCCTCGAAGGGCAGGACTCTCAGATCGATGTCGGAGACGACTTTCAGGACGTGGCGGTTGGCCGCGCGGGCGGCTCTGAGCGGTAGCCCGATCGAATCGGCGAATTCATCCCAATGGCGCAGGCGAAGGCCTTTCGTCCGACCGGCGATGGGCAGGGCCATCGTCGTGTCTCCGTAGAGGGCGGTGCTCGGAACATCGTAGATGGGGGCCACTGCCCACCGGCCTGAGGCGTCTTGGAGGATACTGACATTCTTGGCGTGGAGATCGCCGTTGCCCGTCAGCCATGCGTAGAGGAACTGGATGTAGAGGTTGCGCGTTGCCAGAAGAGGCGCGTGTGTCTGAGCGGCGAGGGCGAGTACGACATCTTCGCTGTTCACCGAGTATTTTTGAGCGGGCCAGATTCCGAGTACCTGTCCGGCGTCTTCGAGGGCGAAGCGAGTCGAACGGCCGGAGGCGTCGATGCCCCGGTCGAATCGGTGTACCACGAGTCCGCGGAGGCCGTGCGCATCGGTGAGGACTTCATGGGTGGAGACGGGTATTCCGAGCCTGCGGGCCTTTTCGAGGTGCAGTGCTTCGTTGATGACGAGGTGGGGGTAGTCATGCGGGTCGATCTTCAGGATCGCCGCCCGGCCGAGGGCCTTGACGGGCGTCGTGATCATCGAGGCGGAGGCCTTGGACTGCACCCCGGGAAGTCCGACCTGGTCGACGAGGTCGCTGATCGCGCGGAAGTCGACGCGGCTGTCGCTGAGGTCCACTGCGGGAACGAGCTCTCGCGGTGTTTGCCCGTGAGGCACGATCCTCACATCTCCGGGAGTATCGCCGCCGATGGCGAGGAGGAGCGTGAGTTCGTCATCCAAGGAGGTCTTCACCGCCCGCGCCATGACGCTGAGCCGGTGTCCTTCGGGGAGTAGACCGGCGAAGAAGCTCGGCACCGCTCCGCCGCCGCCTGTGATGGTTTCGTCCGTCAGGGGCAATGATGTTGAGACGGGGGTTCCCGAGTAGCCGGGAAGATAGGTGAAGGCGATTTCGCCTCCCGCGCTTCGGCGGAGGCGTCCGGCCAGCGCATCGCCTTTGTACACGTCGGCCGTGTCGATGAAGCGGAGCGAGGAGAAGATCATGAGTCCGTGACCTCGAGTCGGAGGCCGAGCGCCGATAGCGTGGACAGGACCGCCTTCAAACTGGGGGAGCCCGTTCCCCTTTCGATGTCGCGCACCGTCTTGTCCGACAGGCCGACGAGATCTCCGAGCTGGGTTTGGGTGAGTCGGTAGTTCTTGCGCATGTCGCGTATGGATCGGCCGATCGTCGCGGCGGTCGCGTCAGTGCTTTGAGAATGCACGGCTCCCTCATTTCCCGGATGAAAAAGCGGAAGAATTCTTCGGAATGTCTTCCTTCTTCTGCTCAGTCTACGGCGATGAGGTGTTAAACGGAAGAATTCTTCGGAATTCGGGGCTGGGTGCTCCGCGGTGAGGCCCCTGTGAGCGGAATCCGAATAATTCTTCGGTTGTTTCGAGGGGCCTGCTCCTCCTCCTGCCTCCTCAACGCCCCTTCAGAAGAAACTCCGCCCCGCCCTCGGAAACCACGCGGTCCGCGCACGCGCAAGGAGGCGGCCCGGCCGAAGCCGAACCGCCCCCGAACGCCCGAAGAGAGGGAATCAGAGCAGCGTGAGCGCCTGACGGGCGATCGCGAGCTCTTCATTCGTCGGGTAGACGAGGAGGAGGACCTTCGAATCGGGCGTCGAAACAACGCGCGGCTCGCCGATGCGCCCCTCATTCTTCTCGACGTCGATCTTCACACCGAAGGGCTCGAGCGCCTCGGCGAGCTCCCGACGGACTCTCCAGTCGTTCTCGCCGATGCCCGCGGTGAAGGTGATGACGTCGAGGCCGCCGAGCTCGGCCGTGTAGGAGCCGACGTACTTGAGGAGGCGGTTGATGTAGATGTCCATGGCGACCCGGGCCTTCGCCTGGGTCTCGGGATCCTCATCGTTGCCGATGAGCCCCCACACCGAGCGCATGTCGGTCTCGCCGGTGAGGCCCTTCATGCCCGATTCCTTGTTGAAGAGGTGGTCGATCTCGTCGATCGACATGCCCGCCTGACGGGCGAGGTGGAAGACGACCGCCGGGTCGATGTCGCCGGTGCGCGAACCCATCATGAGGCCCTCGAGCGGGGTGAGGCCCATGGAGGTGTCGATCGGCTTGCCGTCCTTCACCGCCGAGACCGAGGCCCCGTTGCCGAGGTGCATGACGATCTGCTTGAGGTCGTCGCGTCCGAGGAGCTTCGCGACCTCGCGCGAGACGAACTGGTGGGAGGTGCCGTGGGCGCCGTAGCGGCGGACCGCGTACTTCTCGGCGACCTCGGCGTTGAGGGCGTAGGTGGAGGCCTTCTCGGGGAGCTGCTGGAAGAAGGCGGTGTCGAAGACGGCGACGTGGGGGATGTCGGGCATGAGCTCGCGGGCGACATCGATGCCCTTGAGATGGGCGGGGTTGTGCAGGGGCGCCATCGGGCAGAGCTGTTCGATGAGGTCGCGGACTTCGTCGGTGACGAGGGCGGGGCCGTCGAAGTACTTGCCGCCCTGAACGATGCGGTGGCCGACGGCGACGATACCCGCCTCGGCGAGCGCGGGGCCCTTCGCGTCGAAGAGGCGGAGGACCTCGCGCATGCCGACCTCGTGGTCGGGGATCGGGAGCTCCTCCTCGGTGACATCGGCCCCGTGGACGTGCTTGATCGTTCCGAGGGCCTCGCCGATGCGCTCGACGATGCCCTTGGCGATGGCGTCGCCGGTCTCGGGGTCGACGAGCTGGTACTTGATGGAGGAGGAGCCGGAGTTGATGACGAGGACGGTCTGGGTCACGGGGTGGCCTTTCGGGTCGGGGCGAGGCGGGGCTCGACGATGGGGGCGAGGGCGGGGGAAATCCCCTCGATGGGGAAAGGTGATGCTCTCGCCGGGAGAAAGAGGATGGGGAGTGGAAGGGGGTGGTGCTTTCGCTGAGGGGACGAGCGTCCGAGTCAGCCCTGGGCCTGAACGGCGGTGAGGGCGACGGTGTTGACGATGTCCTCGACGAGGGCGCCGCGCGACAGATCGTTCACCGGCTTGTTGAGTCCCTGGAGGACCGGGCCGACGGCGACCGCGCCGGAGGAGCGCTGAACCGCCTTGTAGCCGATGTTGCCCGCCTCGAGAGAGGGGAAGACGAAGACGGTCGCGCGTCCGGCCACGGGCGAGCCCGGGAGCTTCTTCGAGGCGACGGCCTCATCAACGGCGGCGTCGAACTGGATCGGTCCCTCGATCGCGAGCTCGGGGGCCTTCTCGCGGGCGATCCGGGTCGCCTCGATGACGGCGTCGACATCGGGGCCCGAGCCCGAGTTGCCGGTCGAGTAGGAGAGCATCGCGACCTTCGGCTCGACGCCGAACTGGGCTGCGGTGCGGGCCGAGGAGACCGCGATGTCGGCGAGCTGCTCGGGGGTCGGGTTCGGGTTGACGGCGCAGTCGCCGAAGGCCCAGACCCGATCCTTCATGAGCATGAGGAAGATCGAGGAGACGATCGAGACGCCCGGCGCGGTCTTGATGATCTGGAAGGAGGGGACGATCGTGTGCGCGGTCGTGTGGGCGGCGCCCGAGACCATGCCGTCGGCGTCTCCCATGTGGACCATCATCGTGCCGAAGTAGGACACGTCCTGGATCTTCTCGCGCGCCTGCTCGAGGGTGACGCCCTTCTTCGCGCGAAGGCGCGCGAATTCGGCCGCGTACTTCTCGACGAGCTCCGGATCGGAGGTCGAGACGACGGTCGCCTCCGACAGATCGATGCCGAGCTCTTCGGCTCGGGTCGCGACGGCGGCCGCGTCGCCGACGAGGGTGATGTCGGCGATGCCCCGTGCGAGGACCTCGGCCGCGGCGAGGAGGACGCGGTCGTCCTCGGGCTCGGGCAGGACGATGCGCTTGCGATCGGCGCGGGCGCGATCGATGAGATCGGCCTGGAAGGCGAGGGGCGTGACGGCGGCGGGCTCGGGCAGGGCGAGCAGGGCGTCGACCGCTTCGGAGGTGAGGGGCAGGGGGAGCACGAGGGCGTCCGCGTTGACGCGCTCGGCGAGCGCCGCGGGAAGCGCCACGGCTGCGAGGGTCGCCTTGGCGGCTGCGGCGCGCCGGGCCAGGATGCGGATCTCCTCTTCGATGAGGTCGGCGCTCGCGCCCTCGGCCTCGAGAACGAGGATGACCCCGGCCTTGGCGGCTGCGGCGAGATCGAGGTTCCAGCCGGTCGGGTCGAAGGTCCTCGCGTCGGGGGCGCCCGCTCCGTCGATGAGGACGGCATCGGTGTCGGCTCCGCGGACGGCCTCGAGGGTCGTCGCCAGGGCGGTCGCGGGGCTGAGGGCCGCATCGGAGGGCGTGACGCCCTCCAAAGCGCTCAGGCGAGCGAGGGTTCCGCGTCCGGAGAGGAGATCTGCGAGTTCGTCTGCCGCGTCGCGTGCGGCGTTCGCTGATTCAGGCCCGACAACGATGTAACGGGAAGTCACGAAGGCTCCTTCATTCACGTGAAAATGTGCGCGACCATTCGCGCTGTATGAACATCGTAGCCCCGCCCTCGTTCCTCTTGGCGTCCCGAGGGGTGTGATGGAGGAGGCACCCGCTACCCTGGAGCGCATGAGTGCGCGCGAGTCGGAGGCTGAACGCCCGCGGTGGTGGCAGTGGGCGACCATGCTCGTGTCCCTGGGCGGCCTGGCCTCGGTCGCGGGATTCGCCCTGACGGATCACCCGCATCGCGCGGTTCTCGCGCTCGCGGCGGCGCTCGGGGCGATGGCCCTCTTGCGCCTGCTCCTTCCGGGGCGCCCCTGGTTCGCCTCGAGGAATCGCTGGATGGATTCGGCGCTCCTGGCGGGCGTCGCCCTGGCCCTGTGGTATTTCTCGCCCTTCACGGCGACGATGGGGATCGGCTGAACGACCGGCAGAACGGGCCCCGCCGCCCTCGGGAATCGGGATCGTCGAGGGCGAAGGCGCCCCCGGGGCGGGGCTGAGCGGATCGGGTCTTGAAAGCGCGCGCCCGGGAGCGCACAATCAAGTAATCTCGATGTCGAGATAAATTTTGCAGGAGCCCAGCTCCCCGAACCGCAGCCCGGAGGACACATGTCGAAAATCAAGGTCGCCGGTCCCGTCGTCGATCTCGACGGCGATGAGATGACCCGCATCATCTGGCAGTTCATCAAAGACCGCTTGATCTTCCCCTATCTCGATCTCGACCTGCGCTACTACGACCTGTCGATCCAGAATCGCGACGCCACCGATGACCAGGTGACCATCGACGCCGCCAACGCCATCAAAGAGCACGGAGTCGGCATCAAGTGCGCGACCATCACCCCCGATGAGGCGCGCGTCGAGGAGTTCGGCCTCAAGAAGATGTGGAAGTCCCCGAACGGGACGATCCGCAACATCCTCGGCGGCGTCGTCTTCCGCGAGCCGATCATCATCGACAACATCCCCAGGCTCGTCCCCCACTGGACCAAGCCCATCGTGGTCGGCCGCCACGCCTTCGGCGACCAGTACCGCGCGACCGACTTCAAAGTGCCCGGCGCCGGCACGATCACCCTCACCTACACGCCCGACGACGGCTCCGAGCCGATCCAGCACGAAGTGATCCGCATGCCCGAGGGCGGGGGCGTCACGATGGGCATGTACAACTTCAACGAGTCGATCGCCGACTTCGCCCGCGCCTCCTTCGAATACGGACTCGACCGCAACTACCCGGTCTACCTCTCGACGAAGAACACGATCCTCAAGGCCTACGACGGCGCCTTCAAGGACATCTTCGCCGACGTCTTCGAACGCGAGTACAAGGAGCGCTTCGAAAAGGCGGGCCTGCACTACGAGCACCGCCTCATCGACGACATGGTCGCCTCCTCCCTCAAATGGAGCGGCGGCTACGTGTGGGCCTGCAAGAACTACGACGGCGACGTCCAGTCCGATACCGTCGCCCAGGGCTTCGGATCGCTCGGGCTCATGACCTCCGTCCTCGTCACCCCCGATGGGCGCACGATGGAGGCTGAGGCCGCCCACGGCACCGTCACGCGCCACTACCGGCGCCACCAGCGCGGCGAGGCGACTTCGACGAACCCGATCGCCTCGATCTTCGCCTGGACCCGCGGTCTGGCCCACCGCGGCAAGCTCGACAACACGCCCGAGGTCATCGGATTCGCGCGCGCGCTGGAGGAGGTCGTGATCTCCACCGTCGCCTCCGGACGCATGACGAAGGACCTCGCGCGCCTCATCGACCCGGATGCGCCGTGGCTCACCACGCAGGGCTTCCTCGAAGCGCTCGACGAGGACCTGAAGGCGCGGCTGGTCTGAGGCCTCATCGCCGATGAGCGCCTCCTTCTCGCGCCGGCGCCCCCGGGGGTGAGGCCGGCGCGCGGGTGCCGAGGGCGCATCGAGCAGAAGATCGCGAGCGCTTCGGCTCGAAGCCGCCGGGGCGGCGGGACTCCTCCCGCCGCCCCGCACTCATGCCAAGAGCGTGTTTCTCGCATTGTGGGATGGTGCTGAGGGCATTTCGCGTCCGGGAGGCAGTGA
>NZ_JBNOYB010000036.1:0-30852 GCF_050312375.1 Schaalia sp. | reverse complement strand
CATACGGGCTCCCCCGCCGCTCGCGTTGAGCCCCTACGGCTCCGGATCGTCCTCGATGCTCTCCGCCCCTATCGGGCCCTTCCGTTCCCCCGGCCCCAACGGGTCCTTCGTCATTACAGGGTCCTCCGGTTCTTCCGGGCTTTTCACCTTCACCGGATCCCCCGCCGTCACCAAGTCCTCCCCGAGGGCGTCATCGGTGAGCGAGGAGGGATCGACGCGTCCGGTCCGGTAGGCGGCCCTGCTCAGCATGTGGGCTGAGATCGGCGCCGTGATGATTTGGAATGCGATGACGAGGAGCATCGTCCACGTCACCGAAGGCTCCCGGACCAGCAGTGCGATCCCGAGGAAGTACATGATGAGCGAGAAGATCTGAGGCTTGGTCGCGACGTGCTGCCTGGACAGGATGTCGCGGTAACGCACCATTCCGATCGACGCGATGAAGGTGAAGGCGACGCCGAGGGACACGCACGCGAGGCCCGCGACATCGAGGAGGACGTAGGGGTCCATCAGTCCTCCTCGGAATCGACGTCGTGAACGGGGGCGGCTTCCTCCGACAGGTCCATGAGGGCGCGGTCCGCCTCCTCGGCTTCCGCGCGGGTCAGGACGCGCCGCTCGTCGGGATCGGCCAGGGTCGCGAATCGGGCGAGGGCGGTCGAACCGACGAAGCCCACGAGGCCGAGGACGATGAACACCGGCAGAAGATCCGCGCGCCTGGTCGCCGCGGCGAGCAGGGCGAAGGCGCCGATGAGGATCGAAGTCATCATGTCGACCCCGAGCATCCGATCCAGGTAGGTGGGGCCCTTCGTGATCCGGTAGAGGACGAGGAAGGCGGAGACGAAGAGGACGAGGGCGAGGAGCAGGAGGACCGGATTCATGCCGTGCTCCCTCCGCTCGGCCGCGCAATGCCGTCGGGGCCGCCATCGGCATTCCCCTCGTCAACGGGACCTCCCTCGGCCGGCGAAAGGCATTCGAGCCCGTCGGCGGGGCCACCCTCGGCCGGCGAAGCGCGTCCGGGCCCGTCGGCCTCCTCGCCGGAAGGCGGCGCGTATGGCACGGGCAGGCGTCCTGCGCGGCGGGTCGATCCGGGGACGTAGCCCGCGTCGACGAGCTCCTCGTGCGAGGCGAAGGCGCGCATCACCCGCTCCTCGAGCGTGAGGATCGTCCGGTGGACGCCGTCGGGGCCGCCCGCGAGCCTCTCATCGAAGACGTGGACGTAGACCGTCCCGCTCGCCCGGTGCGCTTCGACGACGACCGAGCCCGGCACGATGGCGGTGAGGGTCGAGATGATCGCGAGATAGGCGTCCGAGTGGGAGCGCAGGTGGACGCGGATGATCGCGCCCTTCGGGTGCTTCCCCGAGAGGATGAACCCGGCCTGCTGGAAGGAGGAGACGAGGACGTCGGCGACGAGACGGATGGCGAGGATGAGCACTCCGAGCGGACGGAATCGCCCGTCGAAGGGGGTCGCCGGGAAGGGGGTGATGGTCGTGACGAGGAGCGCGAGGAGGAAGCCCCACACGACGCGGCTCGTCGAGAACTCGCCCCACAGCATCACCCACACGAGGGTGAGCCACACGAGCATGCCCATGGAGGAGTGGGGGAAGCGCCCGGGGCGCTTGGTCGCCCGGGCGATCGCCCGGGCCGAGGGCGATTGAGCGCTCACGGCTTCCCCTCCTTCCTCAGCCCCTGATCCTCCCTCGGCGCCTCGACCGAGGGGATGGGGGAGGAATCGGGATCCTCGCGGCCCTCTTCGAGTTCAGCGTTCCCCGACGGGGGCAGGACTGCGACGATGTAGGGGGAGCGCTGGAGGAGCCGCGCGCCCGCGTTCTTCGTGTACTCGTTGATCGGACCGGCCAGGAAGGAGATCCCGAGGCTCACCGCGACGAGACCGGCGGTCGCGATCGTCATCGAGGGCGAAACGGGTTTGGGGGAGGGCTCCTCGGGGGCCTCCTGCCAGAACATCATGTTCCAGGCGCGCGCCACCGCGTACAGGGTGAGGAGCGAGGTGAGCAGGCCCGCCCCGATGAGGACCCAGTCGATGGGCGACGAACGCCCGACGGAGGCCGAGATGAGCCCGACCTTCCCGAAGAAGCCCGAGCCCGGAGGAACGCCCGCGAGGTTGAACGCGGGCACGATGTAAAGGATCGCGAGGAGCGGTGATGCCTTGAGCAGCGAGCCGAGCCTCGTCAGCGAGGTCGAGCCGCCGATCCTCTCGATGAGCCCGACGACGAGGAACAGGGCCGTCTGAACGGTGATGTGGTGGGCCGCGTAGTAGACCGTGGACCCGAGGGAGGCGGCCGAGGCGACCGAAACCCCCCAGAGCATGTACCCGATGTGGGAGACGAGCGTGAAGGAGAGGAGGCGTTTGATGTCCTGCTGGGCCAGGGCGCCGAGGATTCCGATGAGCATCGTCGCGATGGCGAGCAGTCCGAGGATCAGGGCGAGGCGGTCCCCCGGGAACAGCAGGGTCTGGGTGCGGATGATCCCGTAGACGCCGACCTTCGTGAGCAGGCCCGCGAAGACCGCGGTGACCGGCGCGGGCGCCGTCGGGTAGGAGTCGGGGAGCCAGGCGGACAGGGGGAAGACTGCGGCCTTCACCCCGAAGCCGATGAGGAGGACGGATTGGATGAGCAGGGCCGTCGAGGGCGCGACATCGCCCATGCGGATCGCGATCTGCGCGAGGTTCACGGTCCCGACGGCCGCGTAAGTGAGGGCGATGCCGGTGAGGAACACGGCTGAGGAGATGATCGAGACGACGATGTAGACGGTGCCCGCGCGGACCCGGTCGCGCGTGCCGCCCAGAGTGATGAGCACGAAGGATGCGAAGAGGAGGATCTCGAATCCGACGTACATGTTGAACAGGTCGCCCGATAAGAAGGTGTTCGAGACTCCCGCCGACAGGATGAGGAAGGCCGGGTGGAAGACCGCGAGGGGAGCCGCCTCCTCACCGTCGGCCGCGCCCTGGGCGAGCGAGTAGAGGAGGACGGCCAGGGTGACGGTCACCGAAGTCGTGAGCATGATCGCCGAGAGGCCGTCGGCGACCAGGACGATGCCGATCGGTGCGGGCCACAAGCCGATATTGAGCACGACCGGGCCCGAGGCGACCATGACGAGCAGCGTGATCGACACGAGCCATACGGTGAACAGAGTCCCGCCGGACACGAGGCCCTGATGCCTTCGCGCTTTCGAGGACGCGAGGGAGACCCCTGCGGACAGGATCGGCAGCACGATCGGAAGGGCGAGGAGGGCGTTCATCCGGCGCTCCCTCCCGCGCCCCCGGGCGCCTCGTTCGAAGGCCCGCCGTTGTCCGCCCCGCCCTCGTCGCCCGGAGCGCCCGAGCGCAGCACGTCCGCGGGGGCGCGCATCGGGGCGTCCTCGAAGTCCTCGTCCTCGCCCTCCGTCTCATCGCGGGCCAGCCGCGCCTCGACCTCGATATCGGCCTCCGCCTCCCTTCGGGCCTCGAGGCGGGCGCGTTCGGCGCGGCGGGCGACGCGCCGGTCCTCGAGATCGTCCTGGACCTCGTCATTGCCGTTGAGCTGCCAGGTCCTGTACGCGAGCGTCATGAGGAAGCCGGAGGTGCCCAGGCCGATGACGATCGCGGTGAGCATCATCGCCTGGACCAGGGGATCCGCCATCGCCTCGGGTTCGGCCGCGCCGACGAGCGGAGGCGCGCCGGAGGGGCCGCCCGCGATGAGGAAGACGATGTTCAGACCGTTCGTCAGCAGCGTGAGTCCGAGGACGATGCGCGACAGGGAGCGTTCGAGCACGAGGTAGACGCCGGCGGCGACGAGGAGGGCGGCGAGGAGGATGAGGGAGAGGGAGGAGGTCATGAGGGGAGGCTCCTCTCATCGGGTGCGTCCGGAGCGGCGGGTCCGCCCGGCGCCATGCGGGCGTCGAGGGCGTGGCGGCGCTCGTCCTCGTGGGGGTCGAGGGCGAGGGAGTCGTCTTGCGGGTCCCCTTCGATCTCGGCGTGGCGGTCGATCTCGGCGCCGAGCGAACGCAGGATCTCCAATGCCATTCCGACGACCACGAGGTAGACGCCGATGTCGAAGAACAGGGCGGTCGCCACTTTGAACTCGCCGACTGCGGGCAGCGTGAGGTAGAACTTCGCGGTCTGCAGGATCGTGCCCCCGAAGGCGATGGGGGCGAGGGCCGAGCCGGTCGCGATCGCGAGTCCCGCACCCATGAGGTGACCGGGGTGGAGGGGCGCCGCCGCGCCGAGTTCATAGCGGCCGCCCGCGAGGTAGCGGATCGTCAGCGCGATGCCCGCGAGCAGACCGCCTGCGAAACCGCCGCCGGGCTGGTCGTGGCCGGACACGAGGAAGTAGAGCGACACGATGAGCATCGAGTGGTAGACGACGCGCGTCCCGAGCTCGAAGATCACCGAACGGTTCTGCTGCGACAGGGTCGAGCTCCCCGCGAGCCATAGGCGGTTCCGCATCGACGGGGCGAGGCGCTCGGCTTCGGGGCCCGCACGGCGCGTTCCTGGCGGCACGGGCGAAGTGGGCCCAGTCGCGGGCCTTGCGGTCCGGCCGGACGAGGGGCTGGGCCACACGGCCTGCGAGCTGCGCGGATCCAATGCGATGTTGCGCAGCCTGTCCATTCGCGCCCGTCGGTCGCGGATGAACATGAAGGAGGCCATGCCGATCGCCGTGATGACGAGGACCGTGATCTCGCCCATCGTGTCCCAGGCGCGGATGTCCACGAGAGTCACGTTCACGATGTTCCGGCCGTAGCCGTTCACGTAGGCCTCGTCGTGCAGGCTCGTCGCGATGGGTTCGGCGACGCGCGAAGCCGCGGCGAGGGCGGCGACGAAGGCGACGGCCCCGCCGACGGTAGCGGCGAGCGCCATCCGGAGGTACCGGGAGGCGGCGAGCGGCCGATTGGAGAAGTAGGCGGGCAGGCGGCGCAGGACGAGGATGAAGATGATGAGGGAGACGGTCTCGGCGAGCGCCTGGGTGAGGGCGAGGTCCGGCGCCCCGTGGAGTTCATAGACGAGGGCGACGCCGTAGCCGGAGACGCCGACGAGGAGGACCGCCTTCATCCGATGGCGCGCCCGGGCGCCGAGAATCGCGGCCGTGGCGGCGATGAGGGCCGCGAGGGCCTGTCCGGTGGAATCCGCCGGGCGGATCCCGGCGAATCCGAGGGGAGCCCCGAAGGTCAGGGCGGCGCCCGTCACGAGGAGGGTGAAGGTGAAGATCGTCGACACGTAGGCCGGTAGGGAGCCGCGCTGCGTGAGGGAGGTGGCGCGTCCTGATGCGGCTTCGAGCCAGGTGATCGTGAGGCGGTAGAACTCCGAGCCCGAGAGGGGGAACTCGTGGCGGCGGGTGAATCGCAGCCAGGGGTCGCGCGCGGCGAAGACCGCGGCGCCGAGGGCGAGGACGGCGAGCGTGACGAGGAAGGGGGCGCCCGCGCCCGGCCAGGCGAGCAGGTGACCGGGTTCGCCCGTCTCAACGGTCGCGGCGTAGCCGTTCAGGAGCCCTTCGAGCGGGCCGGGCACGAGGCCGAGGAGGAGGCCCGCCGAGGACAGGATGATGATCGGGGCCATCATGAGGCGCGAATGACCTTTGAGTTCGCGGGGCTCGACGAGCGGCCGGGTCCAGAAGGCCCCCCACCAGAAGCGCAGGGCGTATCCGACGGTCATCGCCGAGCCGAGGGCGATCGTGATCCAGATCGCCGCGTCGGCGGGGGAGGCCGATCCCATGAGGGCGTCGAGGGCGCTCTCCTTCGCGACGAAGCCGATGAAACCGGGGACGCCCGCCATCGAGAGGGCGGCGAGGCCCGAGAAGAACGCGAGAAGGGGCATGCGGCGCATAAGGCCGGTGAGCTCGCGAAGATCACGGGTCCCGGTCGCCCAGTCGATCGCGCCGACCGTGAGGAAGAGCGCCGCTTTGAAGAGCGAGTGGGCGACGAGCATGGCGAGGCCGGCGAGCATGAGCTCCTGCGTCCCGTGGCCGACGAGGACCATGAGCAGGCCCAGCTGGGAGACGGTGCCGTAGGCGAGGATGAGCTTGAGATCGTGCTGCTTGAGGGCGCGGTATCCGCCGAGGAGCAGGGTGAGCAGCCCCAGGCCGATGACGACGGCCCGCCACGGGGCGGAGCCGGCGAAGGCGGGGGCGAGTCGGGCGACGAGGTACACGCCCGCCTTCACCATCGCCGAGGAGTGAAGATAGGCCGACACCGGGGTGGGGGCCGCCATCGCCGCGGGCAGCCAGAAGTGGCTCGGTGCGAGCGCCGACTTCGTCGCGGCGCCCGCGAGCATGAGGAGGACCGCCGTCGCGATCAGGGCCGCAGGAGCGCCCGCTCCCAGTGCTCCCGTGCGCGCCGAGGCGATGAGCTCGGAGAACAGGAAGGAGCCGCCGGGGGCCTCCCCGAGGATGACGATGCCGCCGAGCATCGCGAGTCCGCCGGAGGCGGTGACGATGAGCGCCTGCTGAGCGGCCCTTCTGGAAGACGCGAGCGCATGGGAGTGGCCGATGAGGATGAAGGAGAACACCGTGGTGAGCTCCCAGAACATGTACATCGCCAGGGTGTTGTCCGTGGTGACCAGGCCGAGCATGGCGCCCGCGAAACTCACGAAGGCGCCCGCGAAGCGGCCGAGACCGGCCGCCGACGCCGAGAAGTACCGGGTCGTGTAGACGAGGACCAGGGCGCCGACTCCCGACACGATGAGGGCCATCGTCCACGACAGGACATCGATCCGGAAGGCGAGATCGAGGCCGAGCTGAGGCGCCCAGGGCCAGGTCTCGACCGGAACGGCCCCGGCGAGCACCTCCGGCGCCAAAGAGGCGAAGTAGATGAAGGCGCCTGCGGGGATGAGTGCGAGAACGAGGAAGGCCGCGCGGCCCGAGCGCATGATCATCGGCGCGAGCAGGGCGCCGAGCGCGAAAGCCGCAAGGATGACGAGCATTCCCCTCCTCGATGCCGTGCCCCGGTGCGGTGCCGGAGCGCGGGAGGTCCGGCAGGGGGCTCGATCGTCTCGCTCTCAATTTTAGTGGAACCCCCGAGAATCGCGCGGCGAGGCCATCGTCGGAGCGAGGGAGGAGGGGGACGAGGGCTTCCCTGAGCGAACCCTGAGTCGTCCCGGATTCTTCGCCGAAGCATTCCGCGGGCGGTGAGGGCTCTTCTAGTGTGGGCGGGAGAAACCCTCATGAACACAGCGTGCAGCCGAGACAAAGGGGCGAACATGGCCACTTCCCCGCGTGCGGGTCGGATCCTCGCGATCGTCAAGACGGTGATCCTCGCGGTCATCGCGATCGCCCTCGTGAAATTCGCATTCTTCCCGGCCGTCAACAACGCCGATGAGGGTCAGTCCCTCAACCCGGGCGGCGACTACGGCCAGATGACGATCCTGCCGACCGTCTCCGACATCACGAACACCGTGAGCGCGAAGGGCACCATCGAAGCCGATCCGGCGACGACCGTGAAATCGACGGGCGAGGGCGTCGTCACCTTCATCGCCGCCGCCGATGGGACCGCGATCGAAACGGGTGCGCCGATCCTCGAAGTCCGCAAGGAGATCGCGCCCGACCCGGTGGTGGCGACCGACGCGGAGGGCAATGCGACGGCGGCCCCCGCGGCACCGAGCTACCAGTACACGACCGTGTTCGCGACGGCCTCGGGAACGCTGCACCTCAACGCCCTGCTCGGCCAGCAGTTCGCGATCGGGGATGCGATCGCGACGATTCAGCCCCCGAGCTATTCCGCCTTCGCCACCCTCAACGCCGACCAGCTCTACCGCATTCAGAACGCCCCCGAGCAGGCGACCATCACGATCACGAACGGACCCGCGCCCTTCACCTGCACGGGGCTGAGGATCGAAACGCCGAAGGCCTCCGCGAACGCCCAGGCCTCACCCGCCGCCCCCTCGTCCTCCGGCGACGCCGCGAATTCCGGCGGCATCCGCGCGGTCTGCCCGATCCCCGCCGAGCAGAAGGTGTTCCCGGGCCTTCAGGTCACGATGGACGTCGTGGCCGGATCGGCGACGGGCGTCCTCACCCTGCCGATCAGCGCGGTCGAGGGCCGTTTCGAATCCGGCTTCGTCTACGTCCCGAACCCGGACGGGGGCAAGCCGACGAAGAAGCCCGTGAAGCTGGGACTCACCGACGGGAAGATCGTCGAGGTCAAGGAGGGCCTGACCGAGAGCGACGAGGTTCTCGAATTCATCCCGAACTCCGCCTCCGAGGAGAAGGGGTCCGAGTCGATGGACATGGGCGGCGCAGTGGCAGTGATGGAAGGGGCCGCCTGAAATGGCGCTCATCCATCTTCAGGGGGTGACCCGAACGGTCGAGCTCCCCGACGGCTCGGATCTGCGGATCCTGCGCGGCGTGGATCTCGAGGTCGACCCGGGCGATCACATCTCCATCGTCGGGCGCTCCGGAACCGGCAAGTCGACCATGCTCAACATCATCGGGCTCCTCGACCTGCCCAACGAGGGCCGCTACACGATCAAGGGGCAGGACGTGAAAGCCCTGGGAGAGGGGCAGCGTTCGCGCCTGCGCGGCGACACCTTCGGCTTCGTGTTCCAGCAGTTCAACATCTTCAACACCCGGACCGCCCTCGAGAACGTGGAAGTGCCGATGCTCTACACCTCGGGCGCGCCCTTCTGGAAGCGCAGGGGACTCGCGGCGGACATGCTCGAGCGCGTCGGCCTCGGCGATCGACTCGACTCCTACCCGACTGAGATGTCGGGCGGCGAGCAGCAGCGCATCGCCATCGCGCGCGCCCTCGTGCGCAGGCCGAGCGTCATCCTCGCCGACGAACCGACCGGTGCGCTCGACCCGGAGACGGGGAGCTCCGTCATGAGCCTGCTGGAGACCGTCGCCTCCGAGAACGACGCGGCCCTCATCGTCATCACCCACGACCTCAACGTGGCGGCGCGGGCCCACCGGGTCCTCTCGCTGTCCGAGGGGGTCCTCCACGAGGTCGCCGATCCGCGCGCCCACCTCACCCCCGACTCCGACGCCGCACCCGATGCCGAGGGCGAGGAGGTGGTCGCATGAACGCGATCACGAGCATCGTGTCCTCCCTGGTCGAGGCCTGGGGCGAGGTGAAGGTCGCGAAGTCCCGCGTCATCCTCTCCCTCGTCGGCGTGGTCGCGGCCGTCGCGGCCCTGTCGACGGTGATCGCCCTGGGCGAGCTCACCGTCCAGGCGAACAAGGAGATGGTGGAGGCCGGCAACGGGCGCGCCGTCACGCTCCGCATCAACGCCTACCAGTCGGGGGGAGAGGAAGGATCGACTGCCGGGGTCGCTCTCGACCCCAGCGCATCGAGCCGGGCTCCCGGGGCCGGGTCGGAGGCTTCGGCGACGGGCGGCGGCCAGGGGCTCGACGCCCAGGGGCTGCCCCCCGATCGGATGGGCGACGCCATGACGACCGTCGCCGAGCGCTTCGACATCCCGTATTGGTCGCGATCCGAATCCTCGTCCATCGAGATCGAAGAGCTCACGCAGATCGAGCAGACCGGGAGCTTCAGGGGAAGGCCCGCGATCATCCGCGATCCCATGCTGGTCGAGCGCAGCGCCCAGATCAAGGCCGTCGATCCCGCGTACGCGACGATTTTCAGGCTCGAACCCGCGCAGGGCCGCTGGATCGCCCCGGGGGACGCCGACCTCAGGGTCGTTCCCGTCGTCATCAACTCCGTGCTCTGGGACTACCTCGGCCAATCGCCGATCGAAGACCCGATCGTCCTGCATTCGAAGGACGGGAGCGTGTCCTTCCGGGTCGTGGGCGTCGTCAAGGCGAAGACCCCGTGGGCCTCCCCGGAGTTCTACGTCGACTACACCGCCTGGCGCTACACGAAGGTCGCGACCTATTCCGTCGGCTCCCAGTCCGGCCCCTTCTCGAACGGGTCCATGATGGGGTCGGGCTCCGGGCAGACCGAGATGATCGTGTGGGTCGGGCCCGACAAGGTCGAGCAGGCCCGGGAAGCCCTGCCGAAGGCCCTCGCCTCGGTCCTCGGGAAGGGCTGGAAGGGCAAGGTCTACGGGGGCGACGACTGGGACGGCGGCGAATCCGAATTCGGCGCGATCAGGAAGATCATCATGGTGACCGGCGGGATCGTGATCCTCCTGGGCGCCATGGGCCTGCTGAACGTTGCGATCGTCACCGTCCGTCAGCGGATCCGGGAGATCGGGATCCGCCGCGCGATGGGGGCCTCGGCGAAGAGGGTCTTCTTCTCGGTCTTCATGGAATCGGTCGTCGCGACTTTCGTGGCGGGCGTCATCGGCGTGGGGATCGCGATCGTCATCGTCCGCACTCTCCCGCTGGAGACCCTGGGGCTCCTCCTCCAAGACCGCCCGGCGTTCCCCATGAAAGCGGCGGTCGACGGCGTGGGGATCGCGACCGGGATCGGCGCCCTGTGCGGCATCATCCCGGCCGTCGCAGCCGTGAAAGTCAAACCCATCGACGCGATCCGCTACTGAAAGCCCGGCACCGGAGGGCCTTCGCCGTCCGCGGCCGTCCCGCTATGCGCCGGGCAGGCGGATCAGCCCGGCCTCGCCCTCGACGACGAGTCCGTCAGCGAGGAGCGCGTCGAGGACGCGCGGCGCCTGCTCGGGATCGGCGCCCGGCAGTCGCGCCGCCTCCAGGGCTCGCGTTCGCGTGATCGCCGTGCGGGAGGGGTCGCCGAGGGCGTGGCGCTCGCGCAGGAGGGCGAGGACGCGGCCCCTGGCCTGACGGTCGGTCCCCTTCCACGCCTGCGTCCGAAGCTTCGAGGCCGAAGGCGGTCGCCCCGCCCTCGTCCATGCGCAACGCTCCGCGATCGGGCAGTCCGCGCAGGCCGGACTCTTCTGGGTGCAGACGAGGGCGCCGAACTCCATGACCGCGACGTTCCACTGCGCGCATTCGGCCCCGTCCTCGGGGAGGAGCGAATCGGCGAGGGACCGCTCCGCCTTCGACGGCGATGAGGAGGCGGGGCGCTCCTCGCCGGTGAAGACGCGCAGGAGGACCCTGCGGATGTTCGTATCGAGCACGGCGATGCGGCCGTGGAACTGGAAGGAGACGAGCGCCGAGGCCGTGTACGGCCCGATGCCCGGAAGCGAGCAGAGCTCCTCGTAGTCGGCGGGCACTCGTCCGCCGGGTCGGCCCGCGATCGCGATCGCGCATTCGCGCAGGCGCAGCGCCCGCGACGGGTAGCCGAGGGTGCCCCACTCGACGAGGACCTCGGCCGGGCTCGCGGCGGCGAGGTCCTGCGGAGTCGGCCACAGCTCCATCCAGCGCTGCCAGAAGGGCTGGACGCGCGGCATCGGGGTCTGCTGGCTCATCACCTCGCCCACCAGCGTCCCCCAGGGGCTCACGCCCTCGGCCCGCATCGGCAGGTCCCTCCGATTCGTCCGGAACCAGCGGACGAGCGCCCCGCGAAGCTCGTCGGGGTCGGGCAAGACGGACGCGGGGGAGTCGTTCACGCGCACAGCCTAATCGGATCGCGAATCCCGGGCAGTGCGGCCCGGGCGCTCCCCGAGCGGATCGCAAGCGCCGATGGCGCGGGGGCCGATGGTCGAGAGGGTCCAGGACCGCACCCGAAGCCCGGGCTTGTGGGACAATCGCCCTATGCTGCTCTCCGATCGCGACATCCGAGCCGGGCTCGACTCCGGCCGGATCCGGCTCGACCCGCTCGACCGGGATCTCATCCAGCCCGCGAGCATCGACGTCCGTCTTGACAGGCTCTTCCGCCTCTTCGACAACCACCGCTACTCGGTGATCGACCCCTCGGCCGATCAGTCCGAACTCACGCACCAGGTGGATGTCGGTCCGGACGAGCCCTTCGTCCTCCATCCGGGCGAGTTCGTCCTGGGCGCCACCTACGAGATGGTGACCCTCGGGGACGACATCGCCGCCCGCCTCGAAGGCAAGTCCTCGCTCGGGCGCCTCGGCCTGCTCACGCACTCGACGGCGGGCTTCATCGACCCCGGCTTCTCCGGGCACGTCACCCTCGAACTGTCGAACACGGCGACGATGCCGATCCTCCTCTACCCGGGGATGAAGGTCGGGCAGCTCTGCTTCTTCGACCTCTCCTCGCCCGCGGAGCGCCCCTACGGCTCCCAGGCCCTCGGATCCCACTACCAGGGGCAGCGCGGACCGACCCCCTCGCGCACCCATCTGCGCTTCTCCAGGACCAGGATCGAACGCTGAATCCATGAAGGACCGACCCGAGGAGAACCCCGGAACGCAAGCGCCCGGCACGACTTTGCCGGGCGCGCCGCGACGAACGTCCATGCGCGATCGGATGGCGCAGGCCCCCTCCCGCGTGACGGACCTCGCGTCGCCGACCGCGGGGGATCCGTCGGATCTCACCTCGACCTCGCTCGCCGCGCTCACCTCGATCTCCGACTACTCGACGGCCTTCACCGTCTCCGAAACGGGTGTGAGCCGCACCGACGCCTTCGCGCCGATCTCGGCGCCGATCGCTACGACCGGGCCTGCGGGGGTGATCTCCCGGCAGGACGCCGACTCGCATCACCTCCTCCTCCTGCCCGACGAGGTCGATCCCGCGGAAATCGAGGCCCTCGCCCTGTCGATCTGGGACGGGGCCTGCTGGGCGGGAGCCGGGCGCCTGCACCTGCTCGCAGGGGCGCGCCTCGAAGGGCCCTGGACGATCGACGCGCCGACTCGTCAGGCATTGCGCACGCCCTCGTCGATGACGAAGGCCTGGATCCTGCGCTGCCCGACCGCAAAGCGCAAGCCCGTTCCCGCCGAGCTCGCGCGAGTCGACGAGTGGGCCCCCTATTTCCCCGAGGGCCTTCCCGTCGGCCTCGAATACCGGGTCCTCCTCGCCCTCAAACGGATCGCCCGCCGATTGGGCGGAGCGCTGCGCATCGCCGACTCGGGCCGCGTGATCCAGCCCGATCCGGATTCTGCGGTGTCCCTGGCGATCTACACCTCGAGGTGGCTCGAGCCCGCCGAGCTCGTCGAGGTCCTCCGCACGGATTTCCCGAACATCGTCGATTCGCGCGATGTGCCCGTCGCCGTCGCCGAGACGCGCAGCACCGGAGCGGCCGAGGGCGCCTCGGCTTCCCGCACGGATGTCGCGACGAAGATCGAACGCGCCAGACGCGCCGCCCGCGAGGCGAAGGCGGCGCAGGTCGTCTCCGGCTACGCGCTGCTCGTCCCCATCGCGAATCGATCCGAGCTCATCATCGAGGTCCAGCCCGTGCCGACGCCTCCGCAGGTCCTGCGCTGGGAGGCGTGGACGACGGGCGTCATCATCGAGTATCAGCTCAAGTGGATTCCGCAGGAGGGCATGGGCGCGCCCGCTCCGGTCTCGCGGGCGCGGCGGCTGGAGCGCGTGCGCTCCGCGCGCGACATCGAACGCGCGGCCGGCATCATCATCGGCGCGGTCGGTGGCTCCGTCATCGATGAGGACGGCTTCCTCGTCGCCCTCGATGACGAGGCCGTGATCGAATAGTCGCCGCTTCGCAAGTCCGCCCACAGCTCGCGTCCAGCGTCCTTCCAGCTCTGCCGACTGGAATGGGAGGACAGTTGGAAGGAGCCTGAGGTGAACATCAAGCCCGCGCCCGAACCCCGAGAAGTCGAACTCGTCTTCGAGGATGAGGCGAGCGCCGATCAACGCGGTGAGCGCGCCTACGCTTCTTCGACGACCCCGTCGGATTCGGCCATGCCCCGATTCCCGCAGTCGCCCCGCCCCAGATTCGAGCGCGCCGAAGGCCCGGCTGATCGGGGAGCGGCCGAAGGGGGCTTGCCTCCCCGGGCCCATGATGGGGGCGATGACTTCGTCACGGTGGTCCTCCCGCAGGGCCGCATCAGCACCGGGGCCTGTGCCGCGACTCTCATCGGCGGTGCCGTGCTCTCCCTCTTCGCCGCGAATGTCTCGGGGGCCTTCGCGCTTCCGGGGGTGACGACCCTCCTGTCGGCGGCGTCGGGCCCGCTCTTAACTTCGGCGAACATCGTTCTCGGGCTGCTCTCGCCCTTCGGCGCGATTCTCATGGTCTTCGCGGCGTGGAGCGTCCTGGCCAGGCGCGGATACCGTCATGAGGGATTCGCTCTTCTCATCTCGATGTGGACGGCGTGGATCGCCTCCGTGGCCGTCGGCTCCTTCGCGGTCGGCGCGGTGCCGGTGATGATCCTGGGGCTCGCCTTCTGCTCAGCGGCGACCGTTGCGGCATCGATCCTGGCGAAGAAGCACTCCGTTCGCGCCGTGAGGGGCATCCGGGCGCTCGGTGCGATTCTCTTCGCCGCTGTCGGGGCGCTCCTCATCGCAGCGGGTTCCGCCACCCTGATCGGCGCGATCGTCTCGGGCGTCGTCGGCTGGATCGGCGGGCTCATCGGTGTCCGTGCGTGGAACCGCTGGTGGGCGCCGATGATCGACACGCGCGAGCAGGTCCGTCGCGCCATGCGCAGGGCCTTCCGGGCGCGCATGGCCTGAAGGGCTCCCCGACCGGGCGAGAGCCGGGTGAGCCGGTGACGGGCGCGCGCATGCCGTCGCGCCTGCCGAAGCTCAACCCCGCGCTTCGCCTCCCGCGCCGCGACGCACGGACTCGAGGAGCATCACCGCGACATCCTTGACCTCGGGCAAAGCCGCGGTCCCGCCCTCGTCGCCCGTGGCGCCCGCGGGAACCGCCGGCAGGAAACCGGCCGAGGACCCCGAGGCCGAACCGAGCATCTGCGAGCAGAAGGGGCAGGCCGTGGCCACGACATCCGCGCCCGTCATCGCCGCCTCGGCGATGCGGGCATCGGCGATCCGGGTGCCGCGCGACTCCTCGAACCAGGCGTGAGCGCCTCCCGCGCCGCAGCACATCGCCCGATCGCGATTGCGCGGCATCTCGACCAGCTCGACGCCCGGCAGAGCCGACACGAGCTCGCGCGGCGGCTCGTACACGCGGTTGTGCCGACCGAGGTAGCAGGCGTCGTGATAGGTGACGTGCAGCGGGCGCCCCGCCGCATCCCGGTCCTCAGGGGAGGCGGGCGCCACCGGCGTCAGCCGCCCCTCGCGCACGAGGCGATTGAGCAACTGCGTGTGATGGACGACCTCGAAACGGCCGCCGAGCTCGGGATACTCGCCCGCGATCGTGTTGAAGCAATGCGCGCAGGAGACGACGATCCTCTTGGGCGCCGCCTCCGTCAAGGTCGAGATCGCCTCGGCGGCGAGCATCTGGAAGAGGACCTCGTTGCCCGCGCGCCTGGCGGGGTCGCCCGTGCAGGTCTCGCCCGAACCGAGGACGGCGAAGGACACCCCCGCCGTGTGGAGCAGTTCGGCGATCGCGGCGCTCGTCTGCTTCGCCTTGTCGTCGAAGGCCCCGGCGCACCCGACCCAGAACAGGTAATCGACCTCGGCGGCGCTCTCCAGGTCCTCGCCGACCACGGGCACCTCGAAATCGAGGTCCTTCGCCCAGTCGAGGCGCTTGCGCGCCGGCTGGTTGTAGGGGTTCTGTTTGGACTCCATGCCGCGGAAGGCGCGCCCGAGTTCGCGCGGGAAGGCCGCTTCCATGAGGACGCGCTGGCGGCGCAGGTCGAGGATGTGGTCGATGTGCTCGATGTCGACCGGGCACTGGTCGACGCAGGCGCCGCACATCGTGCAGTCCCAGAGGACCTCTTCGGAGACGACATCGGGAACGAGGGGGGCCTCGACGTCGGCGACGCCCTGAGGGCCGGTCGCCCCGGAGGCCGACAGGACCGCGAGCAGGTCGAGGGAGTGCGGGTTCGGGTCCACGCCCTTGTCGAGCATGACCTCGCCGGAGGCCGCGAGCTCCTCGGCGGTGCGCTCACCCGGGACCTGCGCGTCCACGATCTGCTGGGCGACGATCTCCTTCTTCGACGCCGATTCCATGTGGTCGCGCATCGACATGACGAGGAGCTTGGGGGACAGGGGCTTGCCGGTGTTCCACGCGGGGCACAGCTCCTGGCAGCGGCCGCATTCGGTGCACGAGTAGAGGTCGAGGCGGGCCTTCCAGGTCAGGTCGGCGGCCGTCGCGGTGCCGAGGACCGCGTCCTCGGGGAGGTCGTCGAACACGTCGGGCGAGGTGACGGGCGCGCCGCCGATGAGCATGCGGTCCGCGGGGCCGAGGGACTTGCCGCCTTCGGGGTCCCGGCGCGCGTACACGTTGACGAGGGCGAGGAAGCGGTGCCAGGCGACGCCCATCGAGGTGAGGACGCCGACCACCATCATCCATGTCATCGAGACGATGATCTTCAGCGTCGAGAGGAGGACGATCGCGTTCGCGACCGCGCTCGCCTGCGCCCCGGCGGCGAGGACGAGGGCGCCGATCCACGCGGTGAGCGGGAAGTGCCAGAGCTCCGGGAGGGGGGCGGGCGAGGGGGCGCTTGTGACAAGGGCGTATTCGAGGCCGCGCAGGCCGAGGACGCAGGCGCAGACCAGGAGGATCACCCATTCGACGAAGCGCGCCTGCCAGCGGGTCGACCCGAGGAAGCGGGAGGCGAGGCCGGCCGGGGAGCCGTCGCGCGGGCGGGGGCTCGCGGCGGGCGGGGTCTCGACGGGATCGTCGGAGGAGACGGCGGCCTCCGCGAGGGAGCCCGAGCCCGCGCGGGTCCTGACGATCATGAGGAGCACGATTCCGAGGAGACCGGCCCAGGCGAAGAGCTCGCTGAGCCACTCCCAGGGGAGGAAGCGCCCGAGGAGGGGAAGGGTGAAACGGGGGTCCCTCAGCTGGCCGTACCCCGTGACAAGGGTGAGGAAGAGCAGCGGGAAGGAGACCATGACGAACCAGTGGGCGAACCTGATCCAGGGGCGGCCCTTGAACTCGCGGTGGCTGAGGACTGCGAGGAGCATCATTCCCAGGCGCTTGGGGACGGGAGTGAGGCGGGCGGGCTCCGGGGCGCCCGCCGACACGGCCCGCCACAGCTGCGCGATGCCCCGGCCGAAGGAGAGGATCCCGAAGAGCGTGGCGAAGAGGGCGAAGACCCAGCACACGACGCTGAGAACGGGAGTGGGCATGAGGCGTTCCTTCGAGGGTCGAGCGCCGTCCCTTCGGCGCGGGCCCTCTCATTGTGGCACTTCGGCTCGGGGTGGTGGAGACTGGCCTCATGGTTGTGCTCCATCGGATGCGGCTGCGGGTGGAAGATTCTTCCTTGATCCCGGTTCTCGACGCGATCCGCGCTGAACTGGCCGTCCCCTCGGCCTTCCCCGATGAGATCGACCGCCAAGCGGATGCGGCGGTCGCCGAATGGAAGGACTTCCTGTCCCGGGTGCAACCGGTTCTCGCGGGTGACGAGGCCGTGTCCGGGCTCCGCCCCCTCGCGGGAGCCGCGGAGGCGATCGATCGCGCGTGGGCCGCCCTCGTTCCCGAGGCCCTTCCCCGATGGGATGCGACTGACGTCCCCTTCGTGACGATCGACCCGGAGTCCTCACGTGATCTGGACCAGGCGGTGCGCCTGAGCCGCCTCGAGGAGCACCGCCCGGACGGCGCTCATTACCGGGTGCTCTACGCCATCGCCTCGCTCGCGACCTTCGTGCCGGCCGATTCGCCGCTCGACCTCGAAGTGCGTCGGCGCGCCACGACGATTTACATGCCCGACCGCTCGACGCCGCTTCATCCGCTCGCCCTCTCAGAGGGAGCGGCCTCCCTCCTGCCGGGCGGAGTCGCGCCCGCCTGTGTGTGGGAGATCCTGCTCGACGCGCGCGGCGAGGTGGTGAACGCGACGGTGCGTCGCGCACTCGTGCGCTCGAGGGCGAAGCTGTCGTACGACCAGGTCGAAGCGGCGCGAACCTCGGGCCGTCCCCTGCCGGATGCCCCCGAAGGCCTCGTGGAGCTGCTCGAGGAGATCGGCCGTTTGCGGCGGGCCCTCGAGACCGCGCGCGGCGGCGTCTCCTCGCCGAGTCCCGAGCAGGAGATCACGCGCGAAATCGATGCGGACGGGTCGACGCACTACGAACTCAGCTATCGGAAGAGCACCCCGGTTGAGGAGTGGAACGCCCAGATCTCGCTCCTGACGGGGATGTGCGCGGCCTCGATCATGCGCGAGGCCGGGATCGCGGTGCTCAGGACCGCGCCGCCCGCCTCCCATCAGGCTCTTGAGCGTCTGCACGGCGTCGCGAGACTCCTCGGAGTCGACTGGCCCGAGGACATGCCCTACGCGCAGCTCGTGCCCGCCCTCGCCCCCGCGATCCCCGCGCACACGGCCTTCCTCGCCCAGGCGATGAGCCTGTACCGCGGAGCCGAATACCAGGTCTTCGTCGACCCCTCCCGCGCAGGATCCGCCCTTGCGAAGGCGACGTGCAGGCGGAGCCCCGCCGGTGCCGACGTCTTCCCGGGCCCCGGCGATCCGGCCGCCCAGCACGCCGCCATCGCCGCCGAGTACGCGCATGTGACCGCGCCGCTGCGCCGCCTGGTCGACCGCTGGGCCTCGGAGATCTGCATCGCCCACGAGTCCGGGCGCCCGGTCCCCGGCTGGGTCCTCGACTCCCTCCCGGAGCTGCCCGGCTTCATGGCCGAGGGCGCGCATCTCGCCTCCGCGGCGGAGAGGGCCGCGATCGGGGCCGTCAGCGCGAAGCTCCTCCTCGGTCACGAGGGCGAGATCTTCCGCGGGGTGATCGTCGAACGCAGGGACGGTGATGAGGACTTCGATCGCGGCAAGGTGCTCATCTCCGAGCCCGCGGTGACCGGAGCCCTGGTCGCACGCGTGCCGGGCGCTCGTCTGCCCCTCGGCGAGGAGGCGGGAGTCGTCCTCGAACGCGCCGATGTTGAGTCGCGCAGCCTGCGCTTCACATGGGCGCCATGACCGGGAATGGTCGCTCGTGGCGCCGTCTCGCCCTCGTGTGAGACAGTGTCCTCGTGCTCTCTGATTCCGTGAACATGGACCAGACACTGACCGACCGAGAGATCTTCGAGGACGATCGCCCCCGCGACCACTGCGGCGTATTCGGGGTGTGGGCGCCCGGCGAGGACGTCTCCCGGCTCACCTACTTCTCCCTCTACGCCCTTCAGCATCGCGGGCAGCAATCCGCCGGCATCGCGACCTCGAACGGGGAGCAGATCCTCGTCTACAAGGATCAGGGCCTCGTCAACCAGGTCTTCTCCGAGCAGACGCTCCGCGGCCTCAAGGGGCATCTCGCCCTCGGGCACGTCCGCTACGCGACGACGGGCGCCGACACCTGGAGGAACGCCCAGCCGACCCTCGGGCCGACGCCGACGGGGACGCTCGCACTGTGCCACAACGGGAACCTCACGAATACGGCGGAGCTGCGCGACCTCGCCCATTCGATCGCGGACGAGGGCGACGACGTCGAGAGGGGCGCCTCCACGGACACCTCCGTCGTGACGGCCCTGCTGGGCCTCGCCGACCGGATCCCCGGACCCGTCCCCTTCATCCCGCCCGCCATCGCCCTCGCCGATCCCATCGGAGGGGGCGATGCCGCATCCGCTCCGGATGCCGAGTGCGAATCCGCGACCGGCGCGCGATCCACGACCAGCGCGGAGGCCGAGCCCGCCGGCCTCGTCGCCCCCGCCCTCAAGGTCCTCCCGCGCCTCAAGGGCGCCTTCTCTCTGGTCTTCATGGACGAGAACACTTTGTACGGGGCGCGCGACCCGCACGGATATCGGCCCCTCGTCCTGGGCCGCCTCTACTCGGGGTGGGTGCTGGCCTCTGAGACCGCCGCACTCGACCTGTGCGGCGCGACCTTCGTCCGCGAGATCGAGCCGGGCGAGCTCGTCGCCATCGACTCCACCGGGGTCCACTCGCGTCACTTCGCGGTGAGGCGCTCGAACACCTGCGTCTTCGAGTACGTGTACCTCGCCCGCCCGGACACGGTGATCGGCGACCGGCAGATCGTGGCCGCCAGGCGCGAGATGGGCGCGATCCTCGCCCGGGAGGCGCCGGTCGATGCCGACCTCGTGATCCCCACCCCCGAGTCGGGCACGCCCGCCGCCATCGGCTACGCCGAGGCCTCCGGGATCCCCTTCGCGCAGGGCCTCGTGAAGAACGCCTACGTCGGGCGGACCTTCATCCAACCGACCCAGTCGCTGCGCCAGCTCGGCATCCGCCTCAAGCTCAACCCCCTGCGCGAGGTGATCGCGGGCAAGCGCCTCATCGTCATCGATGACTCGATCGTGAGGGGGAACACGCAGCGCGCCCTCGTCAAGATGCTCAGGGAGGCCGGGGCGGCCGAGGTGCACGTGAAGATCTCCTCCCCGCCGGTCGCCTGGCCGTGCTTCTTCGGGATCGATTTCCCGACGAGGGCGGAGCTCATCGCCTCCGCGATGGACGTTGACGGGGTGCGCGCCTCGATCGGGGCGGACTCCCTGTCGTACCTGTCGATGGAGGGAATGGTCCGGGCGACCCGTCAGGGGACGAGCCTGTGCCTCGGCTGCTTCAACGGCGACTATCCGGAGCAGATCCCCAAGGGCACGCCGATCCCCGGCACCCCCGGCGCCGCTACCTGCTAGCCGGGTGCATCGCCCTCGTCGCCTGCGAAGGCCCGTCCTCAACACGCATCGGCGCATGTCCCACCGTCCACCTTCAAAAGCCCCACCCCGGAGAATCTAGGAGCAGCAATGAGCGACACCGCCCCTCTCGACTACGCATCCGCCGGAGTCGACACCGCAGCGGGAGACCGTGCCGTCGAACTCATGAAGGACGCCGTGTCGCGGACCCATGACCGGACGGTCCTCGGTGCGACCGGCGGCTTCGCGGGGATGGTCGACGCCTCGGCCCTGCTCGGGATGAAGCAGCCCCTGCTCGCGACATCGACGGACGGGGTGGGCACGAAGATCGCGATCGCCCGAGCCCTCGACATCCACGACACGATCGGGCAGGACCTCGTCGGCATGGTCGTCGACGACATCGTCGTCATCGGCGCCCGCCCGGTGCTCATGACGGACTACATCGCCTGCGGTCGCGTCGTCCCCGAGCGGATCGCCAAGATCGTCACCGGGATCGCCAGGGCCTGCGAGCAGGCGGGGACGCCTCTTGTGGGCGGGGAGACCGCCGAGCATCCGGGCCTCATGGCGCCCGACGACTACGACATCGCGGGTGCGGCGACCGGTGTCGTCGACGCCGCCGAGCGCCTCGGGCCCGAGCGGGTCGCTGAAGGCGACGTCCTCATCGCGATGGCATCCTCAGGCCTCCATTCCAATGGCTACTCCCTGGTCCGCTCGGTCGTCGCGCGCACGGGCGCTTCTCTTGAGGGGCGCGTCGAGGAGTTCGGCCGGACTCTCGGCGAGGAGCTCCTCGAGCCGACCCGCCTGTACGCGCGCCTGTGCCTCGACCTCGTCGAGGCCCTCGGTGCGGGCGAGGGCGCGAGCGGCGTGCACGCCTTCTCGCATGTCACGGGCGGGGGGCTGGGCGCGAACCTCTCGCGCGTCCTCCCGCTCGGCGCGCTCGCCGAGGTCGATCGCGGGTCCTGGATCGTCCCGCCGGTGTTCGACTGGGTCCGCCGGGGCGGCGAGGTGAGTTGGGAGGGCATGGAGGACTCCCTCAATCTCGGCGTCGGCATGGTCGGCGTCGTGGGCCGCGATTGCGCCGATGAGGCGCTGCGCCTGATCCGCGGGGCCGGGGTCGAGGCGTGGGTCCTGGGCGAGGTGTCGATGCCGGGCGCGGTCGAGCCCTCCTCGGATTTCGAGGGGCGGACGATCTCGGGGACGAAGGGTGTGACCGCCGGCGCTGTGCGCCTGCGCGGGTCCTATCGGACGGCGTGAGGGCCTGTGGCCTGGCCGTCGTCCTCGTTTCGGAGGGCACGGCTGTCACCGCGCCCGTGAGTGTTTCGCGGGCAGTTCCTCCGCCTCGCTCACTGTGGGACTGCGGGGACGCCCCGTCCGGGCGCGCTTATCCGCGTGTCGAAGCGTGTGCTCGCGAGTCGCCGCACCGACAGATCGACGAGGTCGAGGACCCGCGGCGCGAAGTAGATCGCCTGGCCTTTTCGGGATGTCGCTGAGAGGATTCCCGCGCCTTCAAGCATGTGGAGTCCTTGATTGGCGGCCTGCGTCGTCACTTCGTAGATCCGACTCGCCGACGCGGTTGTGAGGACCGGTGTCGAGGGAAGGTCCTGAAGGATCCTCGCAGTCGCCGATGTTGAGCGAAGAGCACGCTGGTGGCCGGTCTCGGTTCGCCAGAGGGCGAGCTGTTCATCCCAGTCGGTGCGGATCGCATCGAGCTCTCTTTTCGTGCGTTCCACCTGTTCTGCTGCGATGATGATCGCCTGCGCGAAGAATGCGATCCACTCGGTGCGAGCGGCGTGGAATTCATCTCCATTCGGTGCGCCGGTATAGCGGTAGGCGTCGAGCGCCCTCACATAATCCTGGCGCAGTGTCGAGAGGACCTGACTGATCGGGAGGATCGCACGCGTGGTGAGCCCGCGTCTCGTGAGCACCGTGTGGATGAGGGCTCGACCGACACGGCCATTGCCATCCGCAAAGGGGTGAAGGGTCTCGAACTGGGCGTGGACGAGTGCGGCTTGGACGATGGGCGAGTGGGCGGCCCCGTTCATGTAAGTCACGAGGTCGTCGAGCGAGGTATTGAGTCGTTGGGGGGCGGGTGGAACGAAATCGGCTCCGAGGGGATGGTAGGAGGAACCGCCGATCCAGTTCTGGACTGTACGCACTCCGCACGCGGTCGCAGTGTCGGCGACGAGCGCTTCTTGGAGGACGACGACCTGGTCGAGAGTGATCGTGTCCGAGGCGCTGAGCTCCGCTCGGGCTCGCTCGACGACCGTCATGTTCCGAGCGACGAGTTGGGCTTGTTCACTTGCTCCGAGGGATCCTCGCCCTTCCGCCGTTTCGAGTTCCGCGAAGGCCACTTGCTTCGTCGAGGGGGCGACGCCCTCAATGCGCGACGAGGCGATTGCTTCGGAACGGAGGAGGAAACGTGCGATGCCCTTGAGGTCGCGGCTGTCGGCAGAATTTCTCACGGCTCTCTCGGCGGATGACACGAGGGCGTCGACGTCGGGAGGAAGGAGGAGGGAGGTCGTCGTTAAGGAATCCGGGACGTACGAGCGATACGGTCCGGAATGACGCTCACGGCGTGGGAGGCCCTCAAAGATCGAGGATTCCCAGATGCGCTCGTCCCAACCCGCCACCTGCACACCTCCGTCTGCTTCTTTCCTGGGCTCTATCCTTGATCGGATCCTCTCGTTGTTCAAGGATAAGGTCCTAAACTTTATCAAGTGGCGGTGTTGCGCAAGGATATGAGCTATCGGCGTCCCTCCTCGCAGCCGTGCTCGGCGGTGAGCCACGCCTTCGCGGCTTCGAGGGCGTCATCGGTCTGCTCGTCCGGGATAAGCGGATTGTCGCCGTAGACGACGCTGTTCCGATCCTTGTCGTTCGCCGAGGTCACCATGACGAGCGCCCCGTCGGGCATCTCGAAGGCGATGTTCGCCGAGGCGTAGCCCGCGGTCGGCCTCCCGAAGAAGCGGGTGCCCTCCACGCCCTTGAATGCGATCGCGGTCGCCTCGCCGGAGCTCCCCGTGCCCGCGTTGATGAGAATCGCGGTGGGGACGAGGTGCTTGCGGACGCCATCGACGCTCGTCGGTGTGCCTCCGCCGGCGACTGCCGATCCGGTGATCGTCACAGGGGTCGTCCCGTGCGCCGACTCGAACTCGAGAGCGGTTCCGTCGGGGAGGAGCGGGGAGACGCCCGCGAGCATCGGGCCCATGTCGCCGCCGCCATTGCCCCGCAGATCGACGACCGCGCAGGTCGCGGGACCCGACAGAGCGGAATCGAGGCCGCGCCCGAGGGTCTCGGCGTACAGACGCCCATCGGAGGCGAAGCCGTCGAAGGCCGGGACGGTCGCGATCGCGATGGCCCCTAAGACCGTCACCCCGGGGGAGGGAGCGGGATCCGACTGCGCCCATTCCTCGCGCTCGGCCGCGTTGAGGATTCCTGAGTGCTTCCCGCCCGCGGCCTCGAGGGCCGCCTCAAGGGCGTCGTGAACCTCAGCGGTCGAGGAGGCATCTTTCGCGACTGCGAGGGCGCGCTCGCGGGCGGCGAGATATTCGTCAGAATCGGCGTGAATCGCCTGGTGGTCGGCGACCTCGAGGATGGTCTCGGCATAGCGTTCCGGGCTTGGCGGAAGGAGGAAGAAGGGGCGTCCGGTTAACGCGATGCCGAGGCGCGGCCCGAACCCCCAAGCGATGGCCATGAGGCCGACGAGGACGAGGGCGAGGAGCGAGGAGAACGCGACGAGAAGCCTTTTCCGCATGACTCGACGCTAGCGGTACGGGAGGAGCGCCCGCCATAGGGGAACGGCCCGACTGAACCCGGATCTGCCCGAGGCCGACTCGGGGAGCGGGTGCGCAGGGGCGCCCGGAGGAGGGCGAGCGAAAGCGCGGATGAACGCGTGAATCAGCACGTGAAGAATCTGCGGGCCGCGCTCATGCGAAGGGGAGCCCCCGGGTCACTTCTTCGAAGGGTTGACCCAGAAGTCCTCGTCGAGCTCGGGGGTGGCGTCCCCCTCCTGCGCGAAATCCGCGTACTTGGAGTAGAGGTCGTCGTCCTCGGCCGTCTCGTCGTCCTCGGCCTCGTACTCGTCGTACGAGTGGTGTTCAGACGATGCGAGCTCCCGCTGCAGGGCATCGAGATCGGTATCAGGACTGAAATACTTCAGCTTGCGAGCGACTTTCGTCTGCTTGGCCTTTTGACGGCCGCGCCCCATGGCGTCGACCCCCTCCGCGTAGTTCGGGTCCGCTCAAGGCGGTTCCCTGGATGATCAGAATGTGTCGTGGGTTCATCATAACCGCACAAAGGGAAGGTCCTCATCCGGGCAGGGGCGCGTGTGCTCCGGGTCGCGCCGCGGAGCCGGTGAGGAAGCTGAGGGAGATTCGGGCTCAGCGCCTTCCGCGAACGATGCGAAGAACGACGAGGGCGGTGAGCGCCGCGGCTCCGGCGATGACGTATCCCACCTTCTTGAGGGCTTCGGGGTCGCCTTCGCGGGCGTCCTGAGCGGTCATGGCGATGAGGCTCCTGACCTCCTCCGCCTTCGCCTTCGCGGTCGCCTTGGCCTGTTCGAGCAGCTGTTCGGGCTGAACACGGCCGAAGAGCTCGTCGACGGTCGCCGTCATCTCGGCGCGCGTGCGTTCGAGTTCGGCGATGATCTCAGCCTCGGTGCGCGTCTTCGCTTCGGTCGTTTCGCTCACTTGCCCAGGCCTTTCTTGAGGGCGTCGATGCTCTCGCTGATCCCGGCCTTCGGGTCGGGGACGGAGGTCTTGCTCTTGTTGAGCAGTGCTGCGCCGACCGCGGCGAGGATCACAACGATGAGCAGAAGGATACCGGCTGTGATGAGGGAAGCGGCCCATGCGGGCAGGGCGACGGCGATCGCGAGTTCGATCGAGTGGAAGACCCAGCCGAGAAGGTAAAGGGCGAAGACGGCTGCGGCCGCGAGGAGGGCGCCGCCCGCGCCGGCCTTCTTGATGAAATTCCTCGCCTTGACCTTGTTGAGCTCGATCTCTCCGTTCACAAGCGTCGTCACCTGCGAAGACAGGGTTGCGAAGAGTTCACCCATCGACGCGGGGCGCTTCTGGGCCGGTGCCGGCCCCGGGTTTCCAAGCGGTTCGTTCGGCGTCGTCATCAGCGGCACTCGCTTCCTGGTCGACTTCACGGTGTTGTCGGGCTGACGCCCAGTTTCTCACGTTCGGGGCTGCGGCGCAGTCGCCTCGGCCTGCTCGGGACGCTGCTGCGGCGGCCTTGGGGAGGGATCAGTCGGGAATGACCGGACCGGGCAGGTCCTCGAGGATCTTCCTCGCCCGGTCGATGACCTCGGCCTGTTCGAGGGTCGGGGGCGCGGGCGTTGAAGCGGGGAGCGGGAGGTGCGCGTGCCGAGCGCGGGGGCGATCGTCCTGCTGGTCAGCGACGAGCGCGCGTATCGCGGCGGTGATCGGGTCGGGTTCTTCGATGCGCCTGCGTTCGCGCGGTGCGGGGGCGTCGAGGGCGGGGCCCGGCGCCGCTTCGGTCGGGCCCGGCACCGCCTCGGTCGGGTGCGGCACCGGTTCAGCGGGAGCGGGGGAGGGGGGCGCCGAGTGGATTTCAATCGCTGCAACACCGAGGGGTTCAATCGAGGATTGCGCTGCGGCTGCGGTCTCGGTCCCGCCCTCGTGCCCGGCTTCGCCCTCGTCCTCGGTTCCGTTCTCGAGCTCGGCCGGATCTGCGAGCCTGGCAGCGGGGGCCTCGGCGGCCGCATGATCCGCTTCGGCCTCCTGGGCACGACGGATGGGGATCCACGAGACCCTGAAGGCCTCCGAGGGATCCTCTTCGGCCTCTGAGGATCCGGTGCCGGGCGCGTCCTCGACGGCGGGATGCGGCGCGGCGGGCGGAACGGCTGCGGGGATCGGGCCGAGGAGGGTCGCCGGATCCTCATCGGTGCCGGTCAGGATGGTCCGGAGGCGCTCGGCGCCGGGGGCGAGCAGGTCGTAGGTCACGCGCCCGTTCGTCAAGAGGATCGTGCGCTCGGCGAGCGCGCAGGACTCGGGGGAGGCGCTCGCGAGGATCACGGTCGTGCCGTGCTGAGCGAGCGAGCGCAGAAGCTCGAGGGCGGCCCGGCGATCCGGCGCCGTGGGCAGGTGGTCGGGGTCCTCGACGAGGATGAGATCGCCGCCGCTAACGAGGGCGCGCGCGCTCAGGGCCCGGAAGCGATCGAGGGGCGAGAGCTCGCAGGCCCGGGCATCGGCGAGGCCCTCCAAGGAGGTGAGGGCGAGCGCCCGCCCCACGTGATCGGCGAGGGCGGAGGTGCCCGTGAGGGAGAGGGGGGAGAGGAGGTTCTCGCTGACGGAGAGGCTCTCGTCGAGCGGGGTGGATGTTGTGAGGAGTCCGACCGATGCGGGACGGTCCCCGCCGCCTGCGGCGCGCAGGTCGATCGACCCGGCCGAGGGCGGGCGCAATCCTGCAGCGGCGAGGAAGAATGCGCGCGTTCTCGATCCGCTCGGGTCGAGGATCGCGGTGAAGGACCCGGAGCGGAAACCGAGGGTCACTCGATCGAGGAGGTGGGCTCCCGTGAGGGGGGAGTCGATCGTGAGGTCCTTGCAGTACAGGAGGACCCTGCCCCCCGGCCCCGGTGCCGAATGCGCTCGGCGCGTGCGCCACCACGGCTTGGGGTCGCAGCTTCCGTTCGTGTCGCTCATACCCCGATTCTTGCAGGTCCTGCGTCGAGGCTCATGTGAACGCCGCGGCGGCGTCGCCGGTGCATGAACGCAAAAGCCCCGAAGCGATTCGCTTCGGGGTTCTGGTGGCTCCGACCGGCGTCGATCCGGTGACCTTTCGATTTTCAGTCGAACGCTCTACCAACTGAGCTACAGAGCCATGACCGGACCAACCGGTCTGGTCGGCGACCCCGACGGGACTTGAACCCGCGACCTCCGCCGTGACAGGGCGGCGCGCTAACCAACTGCGCTACGGGGCCTTACAACAGGTGTAAGACCTATTGAGTTTTCTCCACTGACGACACGCTCTTCGCGTTCCGCGCTGGGAGAGTACCCCCAACGGGATTCGAACCCGTGTCGCCGCCGTGAAAGGGCGGTGTCCTAGGCCGCTAGACGATGGGGGCCTGTTCGGCCACCTCCGTGGCGTCCGAAGACGAGGAAGAGCATATGCAATAACGCGGGGTGAAAGCAAAACGAGAATCGGTGACCCCTCTCACACGGGGGGATTCTCGTGGAATCCCGCCGAAAAGGGCCGGGAGGAGCGGGGCGCGCCGCGCAGGAAGCGTCGGGGAAGGACCCCTAGGCTGGGTGCATGAGCACGAGCCTTTCCGCAATCGCCCGCCTCGTCTCTCAAGAGGGGGACGGCCCCCAATCGGGCGCTAAGGCCGCAGTGAGCGACGCCATCGACATCGCCTCACTCCTTCTCGGTGTCGCCGTCGGAGCCCTCCTCGGCTTCCTCGCCGCCGCCCTCGCCTCGGCGATCCTGCGGAGCATCCTGCGCAGATCACAGGTCGGGTCGATGCTCCTCAAGAGGGTCCGTACCCCCTTCTACGTCGCCCTCATGATGTGGGGCGGCCTGCTCGGACTCGAATGGATGCTCCAGGGCGCCGACCTCAGCCAGTGGTCGAACGGGACGCTCGTCTCGACCTCGACGCACGTCCTCCTCATCCTCGCGATCGGCGCCGTCACCTGGATCGCCTATGCGGCGGCATGGGTGTTCGAGGACGCGGCGCGCATGCGGAACCGAGCGGATCAGGGCAGGGCCAGGCGCTTCGAGACGCAGGCCCAAGTGGTGCGTCGCCTCGTCCAGCTCATCGTCATCATCATCGGCGTCGTCGCGATCCTCTCGACCTTCGCGGCCGCCCGCCAGGCGATGACGACCCTCCTTGCCTCCGCCGGCCTCATCTCGGTCATCGCCGGTCTCGCCGCGCAGCAGACCCTGGGGAACGTCTTCGCGGGGATTCAGCTCGCCTTCACGGACGCGATCCGGGTGGGCGACGTCGTCGTCGCCAACGACAAGGGGGAGTCGGGCGCGATCGAGGAGATCACCCTGTCCTACGTCGTCGTGCGCCTGTGGGACGAACGGCGGCTCATCATCCCCTCGACCTATTTCACCTCGACGGCCTTCGAGAACTGGACGCGCAGGGCCGCGGCCCAACTCGGCACCGTCGAGATCCGTCTCGACTGGGCCGCGCCGATGGCTCTGATCCGTCAGAAGGTGGAATCCCTGCTCCAGGCGACGGACCTGTGGGACGGCCGGACGTGGAACGTCCAGATGACCGGATCGGATACCTCGACGGTGACGGTCAGGATCCTCGTCTCCGCGAAGAACTCGGGCAGCCTGTGGGACCTGCGCTGCTACCTGCGCGAGCACATCATCGCCTGGGTGGTGGCCGAGGAGCCCTGGGCCCGGCCCGCGACGCGCATCCAGCCCCAGGCGGAGGTCGCGGTGCCCGTCGACACTTCGAGGGCGCAGGTGGCCGCCCTCGCCGCCGAACTCACGAAGATCGCCGGCGATCCCTCGTCCACCGGAATGCACGAGGACGGGGCGAGCGCCTTCGAAGACGCCGCGAAGGCCCTCGCCGGACACGCCGCCGTGGATGAGGCGACCCACGCTGCCCGACTGGTCGCCGCCAGGAGGAAGGCGAAGCGGGCGCGCCGCCGTGCCATGGCCGACAGGATGCGCGAACTCGCCGGATCCGAGCGCAGGGTCCCGCTTCGCGCCGAAAGCGTCCCCACCCAGGTCATGACCGCCGGGACCCTCGCGCGCATCGTCGGCGCCCCGCCGAAGGATTCCGCTCGCGCTAAGGATCGCGCCCCCGGCGCACCCGCCTCGCCGGACGAGCTCACCGCCGAGCTCCCGCAAGCCGTCGCCCGAGCCGCCGAGGAGAATCCGACGACCACCACGAGCGGCGGGAAGGGGGAGCGCCTCTACTCGGGCTCCCCGGACGCCGAGGAGCGATCGGGGATCTTCGCCGGGCCCGGCGAAGAGGCCCTCGCCGAACGCGAAGCCGTCGCCAAACGCCGGGAAGCCGAGGCGAAAGGCATCAGGCCCGAGGACGAGCGCGGGAAGTGACCGCACGCGGACAAGCGCTTGCGCGCCTGTCCACATAGGGGGCAGCAGTAGCGGGACTGAAGCAGTCGGGCGACGATTGAAGCATGACTGAATTCCCGAGCCTGTCGGACGCCTCCGCACTGAGCGACGCCGATTGGCGTCGCATCCTCACCCCCATGCAGTACCACGTCCTGCGCGAGGCCGGAACCGAACGCCCCTTCACCGGCGAACTCCTCGAGGAGACCCGCGAAGGCGTCTACCGCTGCGCGGCCTGCGGCGCCGAACTCTTCGACGCGAGCACGAAGTTCGAATCCCACTGCGGCTGGCCGAGCTTCTATCAGGCGAAGAACGCCTCGACCAGCGAAGTCGAGGACACCTCGCACGGCATGGTGCGCACCGAAGTCCGCTGCACGAACTGCGGGTCGCACCTGGGCCACGTCTTCCCCGACGCGCCCGACCAGCCCACGGGCATGCGCTACTGCATGAACTCGGCGGCGCTCGTCTTCGAACCGACGGCGGAATGAGCCCCCGGGCCCTCGACCGGGTACCCGCGCAGGCGCTCATCATCGTCGACGCACTGTTCCAGTACGTCGGCGCGGCCTTCGCCGTGGCGGTCTTCGCCCTCATGGAGCCGGCCTCCGTCGCATGGTGGCGGGTGCTCGTCGGAGCCCTGATCCTCCTGGCCTGGCGGCGCCCCTGGCGCTTGCGCTGGACCTGGCGCGAGCTCGGGGCCTCGGCGGTCTTCGGGCTCTTCATCCTCGTGATGAACTCGACCTTCTACGAGGCGATCGCCCGTCTTCCGCTCGGCGCCGCGGTCTCCATCGAATTCCTCGGCCCGGTGTCCGTCGCGGTTGTGCGAGGGCGGGGCTGGGCGCCGCGGGTCGCAGCGCTGATGGCCTTCGCCGGCGTCGCCTCGATCTCGGGCTTCGGCGTGGATCCGTCGGACCCCGGCATTCGTGCCGGGATCGCCTGGATCCTCGCGGCGGCGGCCGCCTGGGCCGGTTACATCGTCGTCGGTCAGGCGATCGCCTCGCGGCGTTCGGGTGTGACGAATCTGTCCATGTCCCTGGGCTTCGGCGCCCTGCTCGCCGCGCCCCTCCTCGCACCCGGAGGCCTCGGCGCCTTCACTTCGTGGCACCTCCTCGGCTCCCTGGTCCTCGTCGGCCTGCTTTCGACGGCGATCCCCTTCACCCTTGAGGCCCTGGCGATGTCCAGGCTCACCGCCGCGACCTACGCCCTGCTCACGGCTCTCATGCCCGCGACCTCCGCCGTCGTGGGCGCGGTGATGCTGCGTCAGATCCCCACGCCGGGCGAACTTCTCGGGCTCGTCCTCATCTCCATCGCGGTGTGGATCGCCTCCTCACCGAGACTCAACCGGGCCTCGGCGTAGTTGCGCTCGCAGCCGGGATCGCCCCGGCTCGGAGGCGCGACGGGATCTGCTTCCGGCGAAGAGCGCAGTGGCGCCCTCGGCTCGAAAGCCGAAGAGA
>NZ_JBNOYB010000035.1:0-4507 GCF_050312375.1 Schaalia sp. | reverse complement strand
GGACGAGCACGGCGTTGATCCGCCCGAGCCTGCGGCGCTTCTTCGCGTTCGCGGGGGGCTGGGACTGGGGTCCGGGGGCGCGCACCACCGCTTGGGTTGTCGCGGGCTGGGGCTCGGGGCGGGGGGATGTGGCGGCGGGGGTCTCACCCGTCGCGCGTGCGGGGGCCTTCGGGGCGACCTCGGCCCGGCGCCGACCGAGCTCGGCGGGAATGGCGGCCTGGACCCGGGCGAGCTGATCGAGCGCCTCGGCGGCGTCGGCCGGGCGTTCGAGGGGGTCGCGCGCCGTCAAGGACGCGATGAGATCGTCGATCTCCCGCGGGATCCAGGGCAGGGTCCTCGAAGGCTCCGGGACGGTGTCCAAGACGTGATGCTGGGCGATCTGAAGCGCGGGCTCGCCTTCCCAGGGGACTGAGCCGGTGAGCATCTCGTAGGCCATGATCCCGACCGAGTACAGGTCGGTCCGCTCGTCGATCGCTCCGGCGAGGGCGATCTCGGGGGCGATGTACGCGATCGTGCCGAGCATCGAGCCGGTCGTGGACATGGAGACTTCCGAGGCCGCTCGCGCCAGCCCGAAGTCCGTGACCCGGGCCGGGGGATCGGCGGGCATGAGGACGTTCTCGGGCTTGATGTCGCGGTGGATGACGCCGACGCGGTGAGCGGCGCGCAGGGCGTCGAGCACGTCGTGGAGGATCTGCAGCGTTCGGCGGATCGACAGCGCGCCCTCCTGGTTGAGGAGCGTCCTCAGGTTCGGGCCGTCGATGAACTCCATGACGAGGAATCCCTGACCGTGGATGACCCCCTGATCGAAGACGGAGACGACTCCGGGGTGGATGATGCGCGCGGCGGACCGGGCCTCTCTGCGGAAGCGTGCGACGAAGTCCGCCGACTCCGCGAGGTGCGGGTGCATGATCTTGAGGGCGACCGGGCGGTCGAGCCGCTCGTCCTGAGCGAGATAGACGGTCGCCATCCCGCCGCGGGCGAGTCGGCGCTGAATGCGGTAGCGCTCGTCGAGGAGCATTCCGATCATCGGATCGGGAGCGGCAGACCCGTCGTTCCCCGCGCCCTTCGGCGCGCCCGGCACGGGCGTCGACGCCGCGGGGCGCAGAACCTCGGTGGGTCGGCCCGGGGCGGGCGACGCATCGGGAGCGGAATCGAAATCGGTCACCCGTGGATTCTATGGGAGGGCGCGGCTCGATCTCACTGAAGCGGGCGGCGTGCCCGAATACCGGCGCCCCCCGGGTGGACTAGGGTGGGCGCATGGCCGATTTTCCCGAGACCGTTTCTTTCGAAGAGGCGAGCCGCCTCCTCGGCGTGGAGCCGAGGCGCGTCAAGCAGCTCGTCCGCGACCGGATCCTGTTCAGCGTCGCGCTTGCCGACGGGTCCCGCGGGATCCCCCGCGAGATCATCGTGTCCGGTGAGAACGGGTGGGAGCCGCATTTCGCGCTGCCCGGCACGCTCACACTGCTCTCCGATGACGGTTTCACCCCCGATGAGGCGGCCGCTTGGCTGTACACCTTCCAGGAGGAGCTCGCTCAGACTCCGATGGCGGCGATCCTTTCGGGGCGTCATCATCGGGTGAATGCGATCGCCTCGACTCTCGCGTTCTGAGGGCCCGGGCGAAGCGCCCTCAGTTCGTCCGCGCGGTGATGATCCGCGACAGTTCGAGGAGGTCGCTTCTCATCTGCGGGGTGAGGGCTGAATCGTCGAGGGCGCGCGCCCCTTCTTCGATGAGCGCTTCGATGAGCCCCTCGTGACCGGCGCGGCCCCGTGCCGCGATGATGTCCGCGGCCTCCGCGAGCTCGCCGGGGCCCGGATCGGGGTTGCCCAGTGCCCGTTCGAGGTGGAGGCGTTCGGCCTCGGAGGACTTCTCCCAGGTGAGGGCGAGGAGGACCGTCCGCTTGCCCTCGCGGATGTCGTCGCCCGCGGGTTTGCCCGTGACCTCGGGGTCTCCGAAGACGCCGAGGTCGTCATCGCGGAGCTGGAAGGCGATGCCCCAGGGGGTGAGCGCGGATTCGAGGGTGCGCAGGACCTCCTCGTCGGCTCCGGCGGCCATCGCTCCCAGGAGGGCCGGCTGGACGACGGAGTAGCGGGCGGATTTCCTCAGTACGACTTCGCGGGCGTCTGGGACGCTCGGCCCGAATGCGCGAAGGGGGAGGTTCTCGGCCCGGACGTCGAGGTACTGGCCGAGAGCGACTTCGGCGTGCATGTGCGCGTAGCGCGCGAGGAGGCGCGTCGCCCGATCGTGCGGGAGGCGCTCGCTCTGGCGGATCATCGTGGATTCGGCGGCTGAGAAGAGGAGATCGCCGAGGAGGACCGCCGCTGCCGCGCCGAAGTCCGGGGCGGAGCCCGACCATGAGGAGTGCGCGTGCGCGCGGGCGAAGCGGACGTGGGGCGTCGCGATGCCGCGGCGCGTCTGGGCCTTGTCGATGAGGTCGTCGTGGACGAGGGCGCTGGCCTGGTAGAGCTCCAGGGCTGCGCCGAGCAGGTGGACGTCGCTCTCGCCGATCGGCGCCCCGGATCCCAGCGAGGCTCCGAAGTGCGCGAGGAGGGCGCGCAAGCGCTTGCCCGATCGGATGGCGTCCCTGGCGGCCTCGACGAGCACGTCGGCCGCATCGCCGGCTTCGAGTGCGCCCAAGGCCTCGTCGAGGGCGCGCGCCGTGTCGAGATCGATGCGGGGGCGAAGTGCTGCGAATCGCCTGTCGAGTGTCGTCATGCGCTTCAGCCTAGTGCAGGGCGAAGAGTGAGAAGGGGCTCCATTTAGCACGAAGCGGTGCGCGAGGGCAATAGTTCTGAGAGAAATCTGGGAATGTCGGATTATAATGGTCGTTGATTGCGCCGTCATCGATTGGATCGGCGCTGTTCCCGTCTTCTGCGAAAGGGATACGTGTGGCCGCATCGAGCACTGCCAGGGGATCGTCGAGGAATGCGAAGGCTGAGGAGGTCGAGCAGGACGCCCAGGTGACCGAACAGGCCAAGCCGAAGCGCCGTTCGACGAAGAAGGCCGCTTCTGGCGCCGAGGGCGAAGCCGAGAAGGCTGCGACGCCGAAGAGGGCAGCTGCGAAGAAGCCCGCGGCCAAGAAACCCGCTGCGAAGAAGACGGCTGCGAAGAAGGCTCCGCTTGAGGAGGCGCCCGCGGCCGATGAGGGCGTCCCCGCCGAGGCTCCGAAGGCGAAGAAGTCGGCCGCCAAGAAGTCCGCTGCGAAGAAGCCGGGCGCGACGAAGGCCTCTCCGCGCAAGTCGACGGCGAAGAAGGCGGCCGCGCAGGCGGCTCCGGCCGATTCCGAGGAGCCCCTCGACGAAGCGGATGCCGTCGAGGACGCCGAGGTCGATGTCACCGACGAGGACATCGAGATCTCGGAGGAGGATCTCGAGGTCGATGACTCGGACGATTCGGAGGACGCTTCGGGCGAGGACGCGGATTCGGGTGAGGACGAGGACGAGGCCAAGAAGGACAAGGAGAAGGACCGTCCGGCGGCCTCCCTCGCCGCGAAGGGCGCCTTCGTCGTCTCGGATTCCGACGATACGGATGAGCCGGTCCAGCAGGTGACGGTGGCGGGTGCGACCGCGGATCCCGTCAAGGACTACCTCAAGCAGATCGGCAAGGTGTCGCTCCTCAACGCCGAGCAGGAAGTCGACCTCGCCCGGCGCATCGAGGCGGGCCTGTACGCCGAGTACAAGCTCAAGAACGAAGCGGATGCGATGACGCCGAAGGAGCGTCGTGAGCTCCATTTCCTCGCTCAGGACGGTCAGCTCGCCAAGAACCACCTCCTCGAGGCGAACCTCCGCCTCGTCGTGTCTCTGGCCAAGCGCTACACGGGCCGGGGGATGCAGTTCCTCGACCTCATTCAGGAGGGCAACCTCGGTCTGATCCGCGCGGTCGAGAAGTTCGACTACACGAAGGGCTACAAGTTCTCGACCTACGCCACGTGGTGGATCAGGCAGGCGATCACGCGTGCGATGGCGGATCAGGCCCGGACGATCCGCATCCCGGTGCACATGGTGGAGGTCATCAACAAGCTGGCCCGCGTTCAGCGCCAGATGCTTCAGGATCTCGGCCGCGAACCCACGCCGGAGGAGCTCGCGAAGGAGCTCGACATGACTCCGGAGAAGGTCGTCGAGGTTCAGAAGTACGGTCGTGAGCCGATCTCCCTGCACACGCCCCTCGGCGAGGACGGGGATTCCGAGTTCGGAGACCTCATCGAGGACTCCGAGGCGATCGTCCCCGCCGACGCGGTCTCCTTCACCCTCCTGCAGGAACAGCTCCACAACGTCCTCGACACCCTGTCCGAGCGCGAGGCGGGGGTCGTCTCGATGCGCTTCGGCCTCGGGGACGGACAGCCCAAGACCCTCGATGAGATCGGCAAGGTCTACGGCGTGACGCGCGAGCGGATCCGCCAGATCGAGTCGAAGACGATGTCGAAGCTCCGGCATCCCTCGCGCTCGCAGGTTCTGCGCGACTACCTCGACTGAGCCCGTTCTCCGTCGCGGCTCGGGCGGGGCGCCTCGA
>NZ_JBNOYB010000034.1:0-5688 GCF_050312375.1 Schaalia sp. | reverse complement strand
TGACTGGTCCGACCGGTCGGTCGGACCCCGCCCCCTCTTGTTCGATCCGGCGGCTCCGCCCTCGTCCCGAGGGCCGCGCGCTCAGGCGACGCCGAGGATGTCGGTGACGAAGACCAGGGTGTCGCCGCCGCCGATCCCCGCCTGGGGGACGCCGCGGGCGCCGTAGCCGTACTCCGGCGGGATGGACAGGAGGACGCGCGAACCGACGCGCTGCCCGACGAGGCCGTCGTCCCACCCCCGGATCACCATGCCCACGCCGATCTGGAAAGACAGCGCCTGGCGACGATCGTAGGAGTTGTCGAAGACCCCGCCATCGAAGACCTGGCCGAGGTAGTGGCAGTGAATGGTGTCGCCCGGTTCGACGACCTGGCCGTCGCCCTCCTTGAGGACTTCGACGAGGAGCTCGTCGGAGGGCGCGCCCTCGAATGCGAGAGCCGGCTTGTCGCCGAATTCTCCTGTGACGGTGATGTTCTCCATGGGTCTCCTAAGGGGTCGAGGGCTCGGAATCAGTTGTCGCGGAGGATGGCGAGGAGCCGCAGGATCTCGAGGTACATCCACACGACGGTCACGAGGATGCCGAAGGTGCACACCCACGCGTACTTCGCGGGAACTCCCCGCTGCACGCCGACCTTCACCTGGTCGAAGTCCTGAATGAGGCTGAAGGCCCCGATGAGGACGGCGAGCAGGCCGACGGCCAGTCCCAGCGGGACACCCATGATCGTCATCGAATCGAAGCCGGAGGAGATCACGCCCGTGAAGGTGAGGATCATCGAGAGGATCCTGTACACGAGGATGCCGACGAGGCCGATGAGCGTGAACTTCATGAGCTTCGAGGAGTTGCGGACCTTCCCGGACGCGAAGAGCGCGAGGGTCACGGTGAAGACCGCCGCAGTGGCCAGGAGCGCCTGGATGACGATGCCCGGATAGGTGTTCTCGAAGACGGCGCTCAGACCACCCAGTGCGAGGCCTTCGAATGCCGCGTAGGCGAGGACGAGGGCGGGGCGGATCGTCTTCGAGAAGGAGTTCACCATCGCGAGGATGAATCCGCCGATGACGCCGGCCACGACGAGCATGAAGCCGACGCCGGGAGCCGTGGCGACGGCCGTCCAGGAGACCAGCGCGCCGACCAGGAGGACGGCGAGCGAGATCCCGGACTTCACGATGACGTCGTCATAGGTCATCCGGCCGCGATCGACGGCGTCGGCCGCCGGGGACGCGAAGGTCTGCTCCATGTAGGGGAAGGCTTCGTCGGCCGTCGGCTGGCCCTGATAGCCGCCCGTCGCGCCCGGGTAGGAGCCCGGGGCGTTCCAGGTCTGCGCGGGCGCCGAGGACGATCCGGCCTGATCCGGGTATGTCGGAGCGGGGGCTGACGCGGAATGCCCTCCCGGCGTGTAACCGGGCATGGTCGGGTATCCGTTGGGCGTGAATCGCTGCGTCGCCCACTCTTTTTCAAGCTTGTTGAAGACGGGGTTGGACACGGGGTCTCCTCATGTCGTTGTCGATACCTTGTCCATTGTCCCATGCGCCATCGGCCTCGGCTCGACGAGAATCAGCCACGCGCCGCGCCCCGGCGCCTGCTGCGCCGCAAAGTCTTCTTCGGGTGCGAAGCCGCATCGCCGCGCGCCTTGACCCGCAGGCGGGCCTTCAGTGCGAGGGCCGCCAGGATCGCCGAGGCGAAGGTCCCCAGGATGACGCCGAAACGGGCGTGGAAGACCGCGACCTCGTCGGTGAAGGCCAAGCCGCCGATGAGCATCGCGACGGTGAAGCCGATGCCCGCGAGCAGGGCCATCGCCGCTACGTCCGGCAGATCCACTCCGTGACCGAGGCGCAGCTTGGTGAAGCGCGTGAGGATCGCGACCGAGCCCCAGATGCCCGCCAGCTTGCCCAGGGGCAGTGCGATCGCGATGCCGAAGGTCACCGGATCCGACAGGGCTCCGAGAACACCGCCCTCGGCCCCCAGCACCGGAACGCCGGCGGCGAAGAAGGCGAAGACCGGCAGGGCGAGGCCCGCGGACCAGGGACCCACCGCATGGGCGAAGTCGTGGGTCATCTGCCCTGCTCGCGTGCGCTTGGCCGGGACCACCAGGCCCAGGGCGACGCCCGCGATCGTCGCGTGCACCCCCGAGTTCGCCATGAGCGCCCACGCCGCGACGCCGAGCGGGATGAGCAGCCAGGGGCTGCGCACGCCCCGTCGGGTCGCGAGGGCGAACACGGCGATGACCAGGAGGGACGCGCCGAGGGCGAGGAAGTTCAAGCCGGACGAGAAGAACACGGCGATGACGATGATCGCCAACAGGTCGTCGACCACCGCGAGCGTCAACAAGAAGGTGCGGGCCGCCGGCGGCAGCCCCTTGCCGAAGATCGACAGGATCGCGACCGCGAAAGCGATGTCGGTGGCCGTCGGAACGGCCCAGCCGCTCCACGCCGAGGAGCCGAAGACGGCCTGAATGGCCGTGTAGACGAGCGCAGGCCCGACCATGCCGAAGGCCGCGGCGATCATCGGCAGCGCGGCTTCCTTCATGTCCCGCAGGGCGCCCGTCACGAACTCCGTCTTCAGTTCCAGACCGACGACGAAGAAGAAGATCGTGAGCAGCCCGTCGGCGGCCCACTCGTGCACCGACAGGTCCAGGCCGATCGCGGAAGGCCCGAAATGGGCGTGGGAGAGGGTTTCGTAGGCATGGGCCAGAGGCGAATTCGAGACGAGGAGGGCGATCATCGCGATCGCGATGACGAGGAGTCCCGCCCGGGTCTCATCGGCGAGGAAGGCGAGGAGATGATCCCGCGCCCTTCCGATCGAGGATGCCGCAGTCCCCCTCTTCCGCGGGGCGGTTGATGAGGCGTGCTCGGGCTTTCCGTGGTCGTTCGCGGGGCTCATGTCGAAGAGGTCCTTCCGTTCGCGGCTCGGACCAGTCTAACGGGGAGGGGCGGGAGGGGCCCGGGAGGCCCTCGAGGGGAGGCGCCCCGGGCCGAGGCGAGCACCTCTTAGCGCATCGACACGGCCGGAGCGGGGGGGCGGAGCGGTCGGGCAGGCAGGGCCGGCAGTACCGCTGAGGCCGGCATTGCCGATGAGACCGGCAAGGTCGGCGATGCCGACGATGCCGGCGGGAGCGGCGAAGGGCTACAGTGGGGGCCTGTGCGCGGTCGATCCGGCCCGCCGCCCCCGTAGCCCAACGGCAGAGGCATCCGACTTAAAATCGGCTCAGTGTCGGTTCGAATCCGACCGGGGGCACCTGAAGACGCGATCGGCTGGCCGACGCGCCCGAACGGGCTCCGAGCGCGCCTCGGGCAGCGGTTACCGCTGGCATCGGGCGCCGTGCGGACCCGATGAGCCCCCGCCCGGCCCGCCCGGGTCAGACGCGATCGGCGGCGATCGACATGGCGATGCCGTCGAGGATGTCGTGCTCCGAGGTGCAGACGCTCGTGATCCGAGTGCCGCGCGTCGCGGCGCGCTCGACCACGCGGTGCACGATCCTCGACCAGATCAGGGCCCCGGCGGCGATGACGTCTTGACGACCGTCGGGCATGAATCCGAGGGCGGCCTTCACCGCGACCGGCTGATCGATCATGAAGCGCACGGCCTCGTCGATCTGAGCCAGGTCGAGGCGCGCCCCGTGGATCTTCTCGGGCTGGTACGTCGGCAGTCCGAGGGCCTGCGCCGTCAGGGTCGTCACCGTACCGGCGACGCCGACGAGGGTCGCCACGCGGTCCAGATCGACCACCCTCTCGGCATTGTCCAGCTGCTCATCGATCCAGGCCGCGGCGCGCTCCTCCTCCGCGGCGGGAATCCCCTGCTCGGGCGCGCAGTGGGCGAAGAACTTCTCGGTCACGCGCACGGCCCCCATGTCGACCGAGATCGCCTGACGCACCTTCGAGTCGCCGAGGACCAGCTCCGTCGAGCCGCCGCCGATGTCCACGACGAGCATCGGGACGGGCTCGCCCGCCCCCAGCGCCGACACGGCGCCGGAGAAGGACAGCGCCGCTTCCTCGGTGCCCTCGACGACCTCGGGCTCGATGCCGAGCACGGCGCGAACGGCATCGACGAACTCCTGGCGGTTCTCAGCGTCCCTCGTCGCCGAGGTCGCCACGAAACGCACCGCGGTGGCGCCCAGGCGATGGATCATGCGCTCGTACTCGACGACGGCGTCGATCGTCCGGTCGATCGCCGCCGGGTCGAGGCGCCCGCTCCGATCGACCCCCTGCCCGAGACGGACGATGCGCATCTGGCGGGTGAGGTCCGTGAGTCCCACGGAACCGTCCTCCCGCCTATGCGCGTCCGCGACGAGGAGTCGAATGGAGTTCGTTCCGCAATCGATGCCAGCTACACGAGTCACCGGAAGATTCTCCCACACGCCGGCAGTCGGCAGTTCAGGGGTTCAGCACGAACAGCGCGCCCTGCTCCACATTCCGCGCTCCTCCATCACGTCCAGGGCCCGATCCGCGATGGGATTCACTCCGGGGCCCGCCGCGAGCGCATGACCGACGAGGGCGTGCAGGCACTTCACGCGCTCGGGCATTCCGCCGGCTGAGACCCCCGCGATCTCTTCGACCTCGCCGAGGAGGTCCCGGCGCGCGATGTAGTCGTGATGCGCCTGCGCATACTGCGCTCGCACCCCCTCGTCCTCGGCGAGCAGGGCGTTGTACTCCTCCATGACGTGCTCGGCCTCCAGCGTCGAACACGCCTTCACGATCGGGGGGCAGGTCAGGTAGAAGGTCGTAGGGAAGGGGCTGCCGTCCTCCAGGCGCGGAGCCGTCATCACGACGGTCGGGCGACCGCAGACGCAGCGCGCGGCGATCCCCACGACGCCCCTGGGCACTCGGCCGAGCTGTTCGCGCAGGACCTCGAGGTCCTCTTCCGTTGCCGGATCGACGGGAGCGGTGCTCACTGGAGTCTCCTTCGCTTCGAGCAGCCCGGTTCAACGAGGGCTCGCCCTCAGGCTGCGACGTGAGTGCGGACTACCCCGATCCGTCCGACTGACCCGCATCCGCACCCGGAACGGGGGTCGACTCGCGCGGCGAATCGGCTTCTTTGAGGAGGATAGCGACCACCTGCACCCACGGGCGAGTCGGCCCCTGGGCCTGCGCCGCCGCGATCTGGGCCTCGTCCTGATAGTCCTCGCCCGGATCGACGACCGTGAACTGGGTTTCGCCCGGCTTGACGTACCCCAGCCGCTCACGGGCCTGGGAGGCGATGTAGTCCGGGTTCTGCCAGAGGTCGAGCTCCTGCTTCATCTCGTCATTGCGCTCCTGGGCCGCCTGCACGCGGGCCGTGATGTCGCGCAGCTCCTGCTCCTGGCGCCACCATGCGTACAGGTTCGGAACGAGGAGGACGGCGAGGACGCCCGCGAGGAGGATCACCGACAGGAGGCGCGTCGAGATCTCCAGGCCGCCGACCACGAAGGTGCGCCCATCGCGCACCCGCGATGCGCGCCCCTGCTCATGCGCAAAGTCCCGGCGCTCCCTTTGCTCCCGATTCTTCGGCTGGCGCGGCCCGGTCGTCGCACGCGCGCGCGTCTGGCGGGCACGGCGATTCGAGGCGAACGAACGGGCGGACGAGGGCGTCCGGCCCGAAGCGGCCGAGCGCTTCGACGATGACGGCTCCGCGCCTCCCGCGGGCTCCCCGCCCGAGGCATGAGCGCCGCCGGACAAGCCCCCGCGCCGTGACGAAGCGGTGCGCCCGGACGCAGCGGG
>NZ_JBNOYB010000033.1:0-5562 GCF_050312375.1 Schaalia sp. | reverse complement strand
GGAGTCGCCCCGCGGCCCGGGGCTCAGTCGGTGATGACCGAACCGTCGAGGTGGAGTCCGAAGCCGTAGTCGTAGGTGTTGCCCGCGGCGTCGGTGTAGGGGGTCACGTCCTTGGCGACGTCCTCCTTGTTGGCCTCGACCGTGTCCATGTCCTTGGGGAACTGGATCGGAAGGCGGCCGTTGGATTCGTGCAGTCCGAGGGCGATCTTGACGAGGGCTTCATCGGCAGTGCCGAAGCCGACGACGATCGCGTCGGAGGCGGACTCGAATTCGGCGGGGATCACCGGGTTGGTCGCACGGATGATCGTGATGACCGGGATGTCCTTGCCGGAGGCGTCGACCGCTTCGCGGGTGCGGAGCATCGCGTCGAGATCGGCCTCGTTGGTGAGACGGGAGGTGTTGCCGAAGTAGGAACGGTTCTCCTTGGTGCCGTCGGGCAGGATGTCGCCGGAGATCGAGACCTTGCGGACGTTCGGCCCGTCGGCCGTGTAGGGGCGGTACTGGAGGGAAAGCGGGTACCAGGTGTTGGTCTCGGTGTCGTGCCCGGAGTTGGCGAAGACGGCTCCGGCGCTCGGGGAGTTCATGCCGACGAGGGCGATGTCGACCTCGGACAGGTCGGGCGCGGTGTAGCTGAAGGTCCCGTCGGCGTTCTCGGTGACCTCGTCGGTGACGACCGCCTTGAAGTACTTCTTGAGGACGTCTTCATCGAGGGAGAGGCCTTCGGTGATCTCGCCGGGGCCGAAGAGGGAGGTACGGCCCAGATCGAAGGTGTGGGGGACGTAGACGGTCTTGTCGGAGAAGTCGGCCTTCTCATTCAGTGCGATCGCGCCGTCGTTCTTCAGGGTGACGATCGAGTTGAGCTGAGCCTCGATACCGGCGTCGACCTTGTCCTGGGAGCCCACGGTCGCCTGCGAGGCCTCGAGCTCGAGGTAGGGGTTGTCGAAGGCGTCGGCGTTGAACTCCATCGCGAGGACGCGCTGGGCGGACTGCTGCCAGCGGGTCTGGGCGTCGATGTCGTTCACGCCCGCCTCGAAGTCCTTCTGCCACATGTCGTAGGCGGCGAGGACGGGCGCCGCGTCGTTGTTGCCGCCGAACATGTCGGTGCCGCCCTTGATGACGGCGTAGTGGCGCTCCTCCTTCGTCATGTCGTCGATCCCCCAGCCGGTCGCGATGAAGACGTCCGGATCGGACAGGGCGTTCGTGATGCCCCAGTCGGAGCAGACGACGCCGTCGAAGCCGTTCTTCTCGCGCAGTTCGGCGAGCTTGCCGGCGTCGTAGGAGGAGCCCTTGCGATCGGTGTAGACGGGCTCGCCCTTGGCGTCGAGGGTCACCGAGTAGGAGGTCATGACGGCGGCGGCGTCGAGGGCCTTCTGGAAGACGGAGATGTGCTCGGCGGAGTTGGCGCCGACCATGACCTCGTACTTGCCGGCTTCGGTGTGGGATTCGCGCCCGCCCTCGCCGGCGCCGTCGCCGGGCCAGTGCTTGATCATCGCGTTGACGGAGTCGGCGCCCCAGCCCTGGTCCTCGCCCTTCTCATCGAAGGTGCCCTGGAAGCCCTCGACGTAGGCGGCGGCCATCTGACCGGCCATCGTCGCGTCCTCGCCGAAGGTTCCGGATACGCGGAGCCAGCGGGGCTCGGTGGCGAGGTCGATCTGCGGGGACAGGGCGGTGGAGATGCCGAGGGCCTTGTACTCCGAGGAGGCGGCCTTGGCGAATTCGAGGACCGTCTCCGGCGAGAAGGTCGCCGCGAGTCCGAGCGAGGACGGCCACTTGGAGATCTCACCGGCCTCGGTGAACAGGCCGGTGTTCGACGCGTCCGAACGGGGGTCCGAGGAGTAGTTCACCGGGATGTAGGGGGTTGCCTCGGCGGCGAGGGTCTCCACGTAGGCCTGCATCTCGTTGACCCACTGGACGTTCTGCTTCGCATCCGAGGTGCCCGCGTTGAGGACGTTGCGCAGGAAGGACTGCGACAAGTAGGTCTTCTGCTCGTCGGTGAGGCCGTCGCCGGGGGCGCGCTCGTGGGAGGAGAAGAGCATGAGGCCGGCCATCTGCTCCTTGGACAGGCCGGTCACGTAGTCGGCGGCGCGCTCCTTGGCGTCGAGGCGCCAGTCCTCGGCGGGATCGAGTTCGCCGTTGCCGTTGAGGTCCTTGAAGGCGTAGGTGTAGTCGCCGTCCTTGGCCTCGACGGTCTTCATCCCGCCTTCGGTGGAGAAGGAGAGCACCTGGCCGCCGTTGGGGTTGACGACCTGAGTGAAGGCGGTCTTGCCATCGGTCTTCTCAGCGGTGGTGTAGGTGTTGCCCGATCCCGACGCCCCGGTGGTCGTCGAGCATCCGGCGAGCACGAGCGCGAGGGCGCCGACTGCGGCGGCCGCGCTTGTACTGCGAGAGATCCTCATTGGTTTCTCCTCAGGTTTGAACTTCAACTCCAGTGTTGTGAGAGCACCCGTCGCCTGCATGGACTCTGAGTGACGCCCCGAGCCTATGAACGCCGTCGGGGCGAACTCATGCGCCTCTGCATGATCTGTCGCTTCGCCGACATGATTTGTCGCTCCGTTATCGAAGCGTGATCGGGCCGCTATGGAATCGTGATCGGCGGGAGGACTCCCCCGTTTCCCCAGGCCCCCCGGTCGTATACGGTGGCGTTATGCCCGATCCCATGCTCGTCTTCACCGACCTCGATGGAACGCTCATCGACCACTCGCAACGGATCCCCGATTCAGCCGTCGAGGCTCTCGCGGCGGCGCACGACGCGGGGCACCGCCTCTTCATGTGCACGGGGCGTTCCCTGCCGGAGATCTACCCCCGCCTGTGGGACTTGGGCTTCGACGGGATCGTGGCGGGCGCCGGCGGATACGTCCGCGTCGATGGAGAGGTCATTCACGACCGGAGGATCGACGCGACGACCATTCGGCGATTGACCCGCATTTGGGATCGTTTCGACGGCAGATGGATCTGGCAGGGACCGGACGCCATGCATCCCCACCCGGATTTCATGAATTCCTTCATGCGCCTCATGGACGCGGAGCTCTCCGGTTGGGAGGAGTACGCGAAGGCGCTCGCCCCCTTCCTCGAAGAAGGCCTCCCCTCCTCGACGACGAAGTGCACGGTCTACTTCGAGCACGGGCGAACGAGCGTGAATGAACTGCTCGATCTCATCCCCGCGGATATGCGACTCATACCCGGCTCGATCGAATCCGAAGGAACGCTCGTCGTCGAAAGCTACCCGGCCGACGTCTCCAAAGGACGCGGGATCGAGCTCGTCGCGCAGCACTACGGCATCCCGCTCGCCCGAACCGTCGCGATCGGCGATTCGACGAATGACCTCGAAGCCCTCACCACCGCCGGTGTGGGGATCGCCATGGGCGGGGCTTGTGCCCGGGTGAAGGCCGCGGCCGACCATGTGACGGCCCCGATCCACGAAGACGGTTTTGCGCGGGCCTTGCGCATCGCCGCCTTGATCTAGACTGCTCCGGTGCGCTCCCGCTCCCCACTGTCGTCCTCCCCCGCCTTCTTGCGGCTCTGGGTCGGGCAGACGGCGAGCCTCTTCGGCTTCCAAGTGGCGACGATCGCGACCTCGGCGATTGCGATCACGCACCTGCACGCCTCGCCCCGCGCCCTCGGAGTCCTCAGTGCGCTTCAAACGGCGGCCTTCCTCCTCATCGGACTGCCCGCGGGCGCTTGGGTCGACGGATGGCGCAAGCGCCCGACGATGATCGTCGCGGATCTGATCCGTGTCGCCGTCCTCCTCACGGTCCCGCTCGCCGAGGCCTTCGGGACGCTCACCCTGACTCATCTCATGATCGTCGCCGCGGTTCTCGGATTCGCGACCGTCTTCTTCGACGTCGCCTACCAGTCCTACGTCCCCGCCCTCGTCGGCCCCGGCCTGGTCGCCGATGCGAACGGCCGTCTCGAGGCGAGCTTCCAAGTCGCCAGGGTCGGCGGACCCGGCCTCGGCGGATGGCTCCTCGGGGTCCTCGCCGCCCCCTTCGTCTACCTGTTCACCGCTGCGGCCTACCTGTTCAGCGCCGGGGCGATCCTCTTCATCTCAGACCCCGAGCCCGCGCCTTCCCGCGCGGGCCGGCCGGGCCTGTGGAAGCGGATCGGCGAGGGAGTGGCCTACGTGCGCTCGCAGCCCCTGCTCGCCCCGCTCTTCGCGTGCATCGCCGCCTCGGCCTTCTTCTCGCAGGGACAGGTCGTGCTGTTCCCCGTGCTCGTCCTGCGCGAGCTCGGGATGTCCGCGACCGCTCTCGGCATCCTCCTGTCGCTCGGGGCGATCGGCGGCATCGCCGGAGCGATCGCCAGGCCGTGGCTGTCGCGCAGGCTCGGCGAGGGCCGCTCCATCAGCGTGTGCGCCCTCCTCGGAGTGGCCGCGACCCTGGGCCTGCCGCTTTCGGCCGGTCTCGGGCCTTGCGCCGTTCCGCTGATCGTGGGCGCCTCGGTGGTCTCCTCCTTCTTCCTCACGATCTACAACGTCACGCAGATGAGCCTGCGTCAGCGGATCTGCCCTCCGGAGCTCCTCGGACGCCTCAATGCGACCTTCAGGTTCGCCGTATGGGGCATGATGCCCCTCGGTTCACTCGCGTGCGGGGCGCTCGCGGGGGTCCTGGGCACCACCGCCGCCCTCTACCTGTTCATCGCGGGCAATCTCATCGCGGCGGCGCTCATGGCCTTCACCCCCGCGGGCCGTCTGGATACGCGACGCGACCCGGCGCACCACCGGCTGGATTGACCGATTCGTCTCGCCGATGACCAGGGCGAGGGGCTCCGAGCGCGCTATCCTGAATGTGACGCACATCCTAGTCGCGCAGCTTGAAGGAGGACGCGATGAACCAGGCGGAAACGATTCTTGCGGCACTGGGCGGTTGGGACAACATCAGGAGGCTCGAAGCGTGCATCACGCGCATCCGAGCCGATGTCCTCGACGACGAAGCCATCGACGAAGCAGCGCTCCGGAAGGCGGGGGCCTTCGGCGTCGTCACCGTCGGCGACACCGTCCAGGTCGTCATGGGCCCCGAGACCGAGGCGATCGTCACCGCGATCGAGGCTCTTCGGTGACTCTCATCGTTCACGCACCCCTCAGCGGGGTCGTGATCGATGTGGAGGACGTTCCCGACCCGGTCTTCGCCGGGGCGATCATCGGACCGGGATTCGCGATCCTCCCCGACGCAGAAGAGCGGGTCACCCAGGTCCGCGCACCGGCGTCCGGCCTGGTCTCCGCCTTCCACCCCCACGCCTTCGTCATCAGCGCCGAGGGCGAGGCGCCCGTCCTCGTCCATCTCGGCATCGACACGGTCGATCTCAAGGGCGAGGGCTTCACCGCCTTCGCGGGCGAGGACGAGCCTGTCCGCCAGGGGGACCCCCTCATCGAATGGGACCTCGGCGTCGCGAGGGCGGCGGGCCTGCCCACGGTCGTGCCGGTCATCGCCCTGTCCCCCGCGGCGCGCGTCACCAGGATGGTCGACGCGGGTGCGCGGGTGGAAGCCGGTGACCCCATCGCAGGCTTCGCACTCGGCTGAGCCAAGCGGGACGAGGGGGCGGGCGCATCCTTTCCCGGATGCAGTA
>NZ_JBNOYB010000032.1:0-13491 GCF_050312375.1 Schaalia sp. | reverse complement strand
CACTACTCCTCGAGTCCGCCGCCCCCATTCGTATCCGGGGCCCTGAGACGCCGGGCCTCGAACGCCGGCGGAGGCCCTCGGCCGACCCTTCGGACTCAGGTGTGATGCACACCGTCTTGGACGACACGCCCGAGTGCGGGTACACTCGTTTCCCGGCGCTCATCGAAGGCGCGGCTCGGGCCCCTCGTCCGGCCGTTCGGATCGATGAGCGGAATCGATCTTCCGCACGATGTCGGAGGATTCACACGTCGGCGGCGGGCTGCGAACTTGCCGCGGGCGAAGCGGATCTGACAGACTGGAACGGTTGCCTCGCGATCCGCGCGGGGCGGTTTCGCAGGGCTTCTGCGAACCGGGCATCACGCCCGAGATCTTTGGACAAGACAACGGTCCGCCCCCGATCCAGGGGGAAACCGCGCACGAGTGCCGCCGATAAGGCGACACGCCCGAGTGCGGGGACCGGTGACGAATCTGTACGAGAAGAGGTAAGACGGCATGGCGGGACAGAAGATCCGCATCCGGCTGAAGTCGTATGACCACGAGGTCATCGACAGCTCCGCGCGCAAGATCGTGGACACCGTGCAGCGAGCGGGCGCCACCGTGGTGGGCCCGGTGCCGCTGCCGACCGAAAAGAACGTGTTCGTCGTCATTCGGTCGCCCCACAAGTACAAGGACAGCCGCGAGCACTTCGAGATGCGCACCCACAAGCGGCTCATCGACATCATCGACCCGACCCCGAAGGCCGTCGACTCGCTCATGCGCCTCGACCTGCCCGCGGACGTCAACATCGAGATCAAGCTCTGAGGACATCTGCAATGACTACTGACAACACGCAGCACGCGCCCGTGAAGGCGCTGCTCGGCCGCAAGCTCGGCATGACCCAGGTCTGGGACGCCGACGGCCGCCTCGTGCCCCTCACTGTCGTTCAGGTCGACACCAACGTCGTCACGCAGGTTCGCACCGAGGACGTCGACGGCTACAGCGCCGTCCAGCTCGGCTTCGGCGAGCTCCCCGCCCGCAAGGTGACCAAGCCGATGGCCGGTCACTTCGCCAAGGCCGGTGTCGAGCCCCGCCGCCACCTCGCCGAGATCCGCACCTCCGCCGCCGACTCCTATGAGCTCGGCCAGGAACTCGACGCCGCCACCTTCGAAGCGGGCGAGTCCGTCGACGTTTCCGGCAACACCAAGGGCAAGGGCTTCGCGGGCGTCATGAAGCGTCACGGCTTCGCCGGCGTCTCCGCCTCCCACGGCGCGCACCGCAACCACCGCAAGCCCGGTTCGATCGGCGCCTGCGCGACCCCCGGACGCATCTTCAAGGGCCTGCGCATGGCAGGCCGCATGGGTGGTGTCCGCCGTACCGTCCAGAACCTCAAGGTCCAGGCCGTCGACACCGAGAAGGGCCTGCTGCTCATCAGCGGCGCCATCCCCGGTCCGAAGAACGGCGTGGTCCTGGTTCGCTCGTCCGTGAAGGGTGCGTGAAATGTCTGACGTTCAGACCCTCGACGTCCTCGATCTTTCGGGCAAGAAGGCCGCTTCCGTGGACCTTCCCGCCGAGATCTTCGACGTTCCGACCAACATTCCGCTGATGCACCAGGTCGTCGTCGCTCAGCTCGCTGCCGCCCGCCAGGGCACGCACGCGACCAAGACGCGCGGCCAGGTCTCCGGCGGCGGCAAGAAGCCCTTCCGCCAGAAGGGCACGGGCAACGCCCGTCAGGGCTCGATCCGCGCCCCGCACTTCACCGGCGGCGGCATCGTCCACGGCCCGCAGCCCCGCGACTACGATCAGCGCACCCCCAAGAAGATGAAGCAGGGCGCACTCCGCTCGGCTCTGTCCGACCGTGCGCGCGCCGGCCGCATCCACGTCGTCACGGCCCTCATCGAGGCCGAGACCCCGAAGACGAAGGTCGCCCTCGCCGCGCTGCGCAAGCTCGTCGAGGACCGTCAGGCCCTCGTCGTCCTCGAGCGCGGGGACGAGGTCACCGCCCTCTCCCTTCGCAACGTCCCCGAGGTTCACGTGCTCTGGGCCGATCAGCTGAACACCTACGACGTCCTCGACGCCGATGACATCGTGTTCACGCAGGCCGCCCTCGAGTCCTTCCTCGGCACCAAGGAGGAGACCAAGTGAGCACCCTCGAAGCGAGCAAGAATCCTCGCGACATCATTCTCAAGCCGGTCGTCACCGAGAAGTCCTCCATCCTCATGGATGAGGGCAAGTACACCTTCGAGGTCGACCCGCGCGCCAACAAGACCGAGATCAAGATCGCCATCGAAGCGATCTTCGGCGTCAAGGTCGGCCAGGTCGCGACTCAGAACCGTAAGGGCAAGACCTACCGGACCCGCACGGGTCAGGGCAAGCGCAAGGACGTGAAGCGAGCGATCGTCACCCTGCGCGAGGGCGCCATCGACATCTTCGGCGATCAGGCCTGAGAACCGGAGAGGTAGAGGACAAACATGGGAATCCGCAAGTACAAGCCCACGACTCCGGGTCGTCGCGGCGCCTCGGTCTCCGACTTCGTCGAGATCACCCGCTCCACGCCCGAGAAGTCGCTGCTCCGTCCGCTGCACAAGACCGGCGGTCGCAACTCCAACGGTCGAGTGACCTCGCGTCACCGCGGTGGCGGCCACAAGCGCCAGTACCGCGTCATCGACTTCCGTCGCCATGACAAGGACGGCGTGCCCGCGGTCGTCGCTCACATCGAGTACGACCCGAACCGCACCGCCCGCATCGCCCTCCTGCACTACGCGGACGGCGAGAAGCGCTACATCCTCGCCCCGGCGAAGCTCAACCAGGGCGACCGCGTCGAGGCAGGCCCCGCGGCCGACATCAAGCCCGGCAACAACCTGCCGCTGCGCAACATCCCCCTCGGCACCGTGATCCACGCGGTCGAGCTCAAGCCGGGCGGCGGCGCCAAGATCGCCCGCTCCGCGGGTTCGTCCGTTCAGCTCGTCGCCAAGGAAGGCCGTTTCGCGCAGCTGCGCATGCCCTCCGGTGAGATCCGCAACGTCGAGATCACCTGCCGCGCGACGGTCGGCGAGGTCGGCAACGCCGAGCAGTCGAACATCAACTGGGGCAAGGCCGGCCGCATGCGCTGGAAGGGCAAGCGCCCGCACGTCCGCGGCGTCGTCATGAACCCGGTCGATCACCCGCACGGCGGTGGTGAAGGCCGCACCTCCGGCGGCCGTCACCCGGTCAGCCCGTGGGGCAAGCCCGAGGGGCGCACCCGCCGTCCGAACAAGGACAGCGATCGCCTGATCGTTCGCCGTCGCAAGACCGGCAAGAACCGCTGAGTAGGAGTCGATAACCATGCCGCGCAGTTTGAAGAAGGGCCCGTTCGTCGACGACCACCTGCTCAAGAAGGTCGACGCCGCGAACGAATCCGGCTCGAAGAACGTCATCAAGACCTGGTCGCGCCGTTCGGTCATCACCCCGGATTTCCTGGGCCTGACCTTCGCGGTCCACGACGGTCGCAAGCACGTCCCCGTCTTCGTCACCGAATCGATGGTGGGCCACAAGCTCGGAGAGTTCGCTCCCACGCGCACCTTCCGCAGCCACGACAAGGACGATCGTAAGGGACGCCGGCGCTGAGCCGGCCCTGGGAAGAAGAGGCAGATACATGGAAGCCAAGGCGCAGGCGCGTTATGTCCGCGTCACGCCCCAGAAGGCCCGCCGCGTCGTGAACGAAGTTCGTGGCAAGGCCGTCCTGGAGGCCGCCGACATCCTGAGGTTCGCCCCTCAGGCCGTCGCCACCGATGTCCGCAAGGTGCTCCTCAGCGCCGTCGCCAACTCGAAGGTCAAGGCGGAAGCCGCCGGCGAGACCTTCAACGAGGCGGAGCTTCAGATCATTGAAGCTTTCGTCGATGAGGGACCGACCATGAAGCGCTTCCGTCCGCGCGCTCAGGGCCGCGCAGGACGCATCCTCAAGCGCACGAGCCACATCACGCTCGTGGTCGGCACCAAGGAAGACAAGAAGAAGGGAGACCGCTGATATGGGCCAGAAGGTCAACCCCACCGGGTTCCGCCTGGGAATCACCACCGATCACCGGTCCCGCTGGTTCTCCGATTCCACGACGAAGGGTCAGCGCTACGCCGACTACGTCGCCGAGGACGTCGCCATCCGCAAGAACCTCACCGAGAACCTCGAGCGCGCGGGCATCTCGAAGGTCGATATCGAGCGCACCCGTGACCGCGTGCGCGTCGACCTCCACACCGCTCGCCCGGGCATCGTCATCGGCCGCCGCGGCGCCGAGGCCGATCGCCTTCGCCAGGATCTCGAGAAGCTCACCGGCAAGCAGGTCCAGCTCAACATCCTCGAGGTGAAGAACCCCGACATGGATGCGCAGCTGGTCGCTCAGGGCATCGCAGAGCAGCTCGCGGCCCGCGTTTCCTTCCGCCGCGCCATGCGCAAGGGCATCCAGTCCGCGCAGCGCGCCGGCGCCAAGGGCATCCGCGTGCAGGTGTCGGGCCGCCTCGGCGGCGCCGAAATGAGCCGCTCGGAGTTCTACCGCGAGGGTCGCGTGCCGCTGCACACCCTCCGCGCCAACATCGATTACGGATTCCACGAGGCGCGCACGACCTTCGGTCGCATCGGCGTCAAGGTGTGGATCTACAAGGGCGATCTGACCGAGCGCGAGTTCGCTCGTCAGCAGGCCGAGCAGGCCAACCGCGGTGGACGCCGCGGTGATCGTCGCGGCCCGCGCCGCGGCGGACGCCCGAACCAGGAGACCGCTCAGCAGCAGGCGCCCGTCGAGGCCGCGCCCGCCGCTACTGAAAACGGAACGGAGGCCTGAGCCCCATGCTCATTCCCCGTCGTACCAAGTGGCGCCGTCAGCACCGCCCGCACCGTACCGGTAACGCCACCGGCGGCACCGAGCTCGCCTTCGGCGAGTACGGCATCCAGGCGCTGACCGGCGCGTACGTGACCAACCGTCAGATCGAGGCGGCACGTATCGCGATGACGCGTCACATCAAGCGTGGCGGCAAGGTGTGGATCAACATCTTCCCGGACCGTCCGCTCACGAAGAAGCCCGCCGAAACCCGAATGGGTTCCGGTAAGGGCTCCCCGGAGTGGTGGGTCGCCCCCGTCAAGCCGGGCCGCATCCTGTTCGAGCTGGGCGGCGTCGACGAGGCCCTCGCCCGCGAGGCCATGCGCCGCGCCCAGCACAAGCTTCCGATGAAGACCCGTTTCGTGGTCCGAGAGGGTGGTGACATCTGATGGCGGAAAAGGGTCTGACCACCTCCGACCTCGATGCCATGGACGACGCCCAGCTGTCCAAGGAACTCGAGAAGGCCAAGGCCGAACTCTTCAACCTGCGTTTCGCGCAGGCGGTCGGCTCGCTCGAGGATCACGGCCGCATGAAGACCGTGCGCCGCGACATCGCCCGGATCTACACGATCGCGCGTGAGCGGGAGCTCGGCTACCGCACCGCCCCGAGCACCGAGGAGTGAGTGACATGGCAGAATCGACCGAGCGCAACGACCGTAAGGTCCGCCGCGGCTACGTTGTGAGCGACAAGATGGACAAGACCGTCGTCGTTCAGATCGAGGACCGCGTGAAGCACGCCCTCTACGGCAAGGTCATGCGCAAGAACAAGAAGGTCAAGGTCCACGACGAGAACAACGAGTGCGGCATCGGCGACCTCGTTGTCATCATGGAGACGAGGCCGCTCTCGGCGACCAAGCGCTGGCGCGTCGTGGAGATCCTCGAGAAGGCGAAGTGACCCTTCCCCGAGACGAGTGATCCTTCGGGTTCAGCTCCGGTCCGGCCCCTCTTCGGAGGGGCCGGACCCTTTTTCACGCGGAGCTGAAGAGCTCCGGAGTGCGGCTTGCCCGAATAGGCCCCGGAAGGCGCCCAGGAGAGGCGCTGCGGAGAGCGGCGGGCGCGCGGTGAGCACGGCCCCTCGGGAATCCGCCCTCGCCCGTTCCGGGCTCGTTTCATGGGGCAGATCACCGAAAAGACGGTTTCGCCCTCGGCGCGGATGAGGGTAGGCTTGAACAGTTGCGTGACGCGGGTGCAGTGCACCCTCGTCGATAGTGCGAGCGAGCAACATCACGACCCTGTGGTGCGTTCGCGCTGTTGTCGGCTCTCGATGCGCAACGGTCAATGCACGTTCGGCAAGGCTCGCGGGAAGTAATGCTCCCAAGAGAACCTGCTCGACGACAGGAGTCAATAGAAAATGATCCAGCAGGAGTCGCGACTCAAGGTCGCCGACAACACGGGTGCGAAGGAGATTCTCACCATTCGTGTGCTCGGCGGCTCCGCGCGCCGCTACGCGGGAATCGGCGACACGATCGTCGCCACCGTCAAGGACGCCATCCCCGGTGGCACCGTCAAGAAGGGCGACGTCGTCAAGGCGGTCGTCGTCCGCACCCGCAAGGAGACCCGTCGCCCCGACGGCTCCTACATCCGCTTCGATGAGAACGCGGCCGTCATCATCAACTCGAACGGCGAACCGCGTGGCACGCGCATCTTCGGCCCGGTCGGCCGTGAACTGCGCGACAAGAAGTTCATGAAGATCGTGTCCCTCGCGCCGGAGGTGATCTGATGGCAGCCAAGATCCGTAAGGGCGACCTCGTCGAGGTCGTGCGCGGCCGTTCGTCCGACGAGAAGAAGCTCGCCAAGCGCAACGCCCGTCGCGCCGCCGAGGGCCTCGAGCCCCTCAAGCCGGGCGACAAGGGCAAGCAGGGACGCGTCATCAAGGTCTTCCCCGCCGAGGGCAAGGTCCTCGTCGAGGGCATCAACCTCAAGACCCGTCACCTTCGCCAGGGCCAGCAGGGCCAGGCCGGCGGCATCGAGACGATCGAAGCCCCGATCTCCCTCGCCAAGGTCGCCCTGGTCGACCCCGACACCAAGAAGCGCGTTCGCGTCGGATTCCGCGAGGACACCGTCGAGCGCGATGGCCGCACCCGTACCGTCCGGGTCCGCGTGACCCGCGGCGGCGCCAAGCGCGGCATCGAGCAGGGCAAGGAGATCTGAGCATGGCCCCGCGTCTCAAGGAAAAGTACGTCTCGGAGATCCGCGACGCCCTCCGCGCCGAGTTCAAGCACGAGAACATCATGCAGGTCGGCGGCCTCACCAAGATCGTCGTCAACATGGGCGTCGGCGAGGCGGCTCGCGACTCGAAGGCTCTCGAGGGCGCCGTCCGCGACCTCACCCTCATCACCGGCCAGAAGCCCGTGACCACCAGGGCCAAGAAGTCCATCGCGCAGTTCAAGCTCCGCGAGGGCCAGGCGATCGGCGCTCACGTCACGCTGCGCGGCGACCGCATGTGGGAGTTCCTCGATCGTCTCCTCTCGACCGCCCTTCCCCGAATCCGCGACTTCCGCGGCCTCTCGGCGAAGCAGTTCGACGGACACGGCAACTACACCTTCGGTCTCACCGAGCAGTCGATGTTCCACGAGATCGATCAGGACTCCATCGACCGCGTTCGCGGCATGGACATCACGGTCGTCACCTCGGCCGCGACCGACGAAGAGGGCCGCGCCCTCCTGCGTCACCTCGGCTTCCCGTTCAAGGAGGACTGACACATGGCCAAGACGTCCCTGAAGATCAAGGCCGCGCGCAAGCCGAAGTTCGGCGTCCGCGCCTACACCCGGTGCAACCGCTGCGGTCGTCCGCACTCCGTGTACCGCAAGTTCGGACTGTGCCGCGTGTGCCTGCGCGAGCTCGCCCTTCGCGGCGAACTCCCCGGTGTCACCAAGAGCAGCTGGTAAGAATCTGACGTCGCAGGTCCCGGTGCGCCGGAGAAACCGCGACGAGGAAGGGGAGAATCCCCAATGACAATGACAGACCCGATCGCAGACATGCTCACACGTCTGCGCAATGCGAACCGCGCTCACCACGATTCGGTCTCCATGCCGTACTCGAAGCTGAAGAACGCGATCGCCAACATCCTGGTCGAAGAGGGCTACATCGCCTCGACGTCCGTTGAGGATGCCCGCGTGGGCAAGACCCTCACCCTGAACCTGAAGTACGGCTCGCACCGCGAGGCCGCGATTCAGGGGCTGCAGCGCGTGTCCAAGCCCGGTCTGCGCGTGTACGCCAAGTCCACCAACCTGCCCAAGGTCCGCGGCGGCCTCGGCGTGGCGATCCTGTCCACGTCCTCCGGCCTGCTCACCGACCGTCAGGCGGCCGACAAGGGCGTGGGCGGGGAAGTCCTCGCCTACGTCTGGTGATGAGGAGGCTTCACAATGTCGCGAATCGGTAAGACCCCCATCGCCATCCCCGCCGGAGTCGACGTCGCCATCAATGGCGCCGACGTCACCGTCAAGGGCAAGAAGGGCGAACTCACGCACACCGTCGCCGCTCCGATCTCGGTCGCGATCGAAGACGGGCAGATCCTGGTCACCCGCCCCGACGACGAGCGCGTCTCGCGTTCGCTCCACGGGCTCACCCGCACGCTCATCGCGAACATGATCGTCGGCGTGACCGAGGGCTACAAGAAGGAACTCGAGATCACCGGCACCGGTTACCGCGTGGTCGCGAAGGGCAAGAACCTCGAGTTCTCGCTCGGCTTCTCCCACACCGTTCCCGTCGCCGCCCCCGAGGGCATCGAGTTCACCGTCGAGTCCCAGACCAAGTTCACGGTCCACGGCATCGACAAGCAGCTCGTCGGCGAAACGGCCGCTCGCATCCGCAAGCTGAAGAAGCCCGAGCCCTACAAGGGCAAGGGCATCCACTACGTGGGTGAAACGATCCGTCGCAAGGTCGGAAAGGCTGGTAAGTGATGGCTTACACCGTCAAGGGCAAGGGCAAGTTCGTCGCTCGCAAGCGTCGTCACATCCGCCTGCGCAAGAAGGTCAACGGCACGCCCGAGCGCCCCCGTCTCGTCGTCACCCGTTCGAACCGTCACATCGTCGCCCAGGTCATCGACGACACCGTCGGTCGGACTCTCGTGTCCGCTTCGGATATGGAGACCGCCCTCCTCAACGAGGAAGGCACCAAGACCGACAAGGCCCGCAAGGTCGGCGCCCTCGTCGCCGAGCGCGCGAAGGAGGCCGGCGTGAGCGCCGTCGTCTTCGACCGTGGTGGCAACAAGTACCACGGCCGCGTTGCGGCCGTCGCCGAAGCCGCCCGCGAGGCCGGCCTCGAGCTGTGACCGGATCCAAGGAAAGAGAGATCAACTGATGGCTGCACCGCAGCGAACCAGGAACGGTCAGGAAGGCTCTGAGCGTTCCGGCGACGGCGAGCGTCGCGACCGCCGCAATGGCCGCGGCAACGACCGCGACAACCGTCGCGGCAATGACAAGAACGAGTACATCGAGCGCGTTGTCACCATCAACCGCGTCTCCAAGGTCGTGAAGGGCGGACGCCGTTTCTCCTTCACCGCCCTGGTCGTCGTGGGCGATGGCGACGGCACCGTCGGTGTCGGCTACGGAAAGGCCAAGGAAGTTCCCCAGGCCATTTCCAAGGGCGTCGAAGAGGCGAAGAAGAACTTCGTTCGCGTCCCGATGATCCGCCGCACCATCACGCACCTCGTGCAGGGCCGCGACGCCGCCGGCGTCGTGCTGCTCCGCCCGGCCGCCCCGGGAACCGGCGTTATCGCCGGCGGTCCGGTCCGCGCCGTGCTCGAGGCCGCCGGTGTGCACGACGTGCTCACCAAGTCCCTCGGCTCCGACAACGCGATCAACATCGTCCACGCGACGATCGACGCGCTCAAGCAGCTCGAGCAGCCCGAGGCCGTCGCGGCACGCCGCGGCCTCCCGCTCGAGCGCGTCGCCCCGGCCTCGATGCTCCGCGCTCGCGCGGAGGGCGAAGCCGAGAAGCGCGCCGCTGCTGAGAAGGCCGAGGCCGACAAGGCCTCCGCGGGGGTGAATGAGTGATGGCGAAGATCAAGATCACGCAGATCAAGTCCACGATCGGCGCCAAGCAGAACATGAAGGACACCCTGCGCACCCTCGGGCTGCGCAAGATCGGCCAGTCCGTCGTCCGTGAAGACATCGACACCGTCCGCGGTGCGGTGCGCACGGTGCGTCACCTGGTCACCGTTGAGGAGGTCGACTGACCATGGCGGACTCGAAGAACGCCTCGCAGGAGAAGGTGCAGATCGTCAAGCTGCACCACCTGCGGCCGGCCCCCGGCGCCAAGACCGCGAAGACCCGCGTGGGTCGCGGTGAGGGCTCCAAGGGTAAGACCGCGGGACGTGGCACCAAGGGCACGAAGGCCCGCTACCAGGTGTCCGCAGGTTTCGAGGGCGGCCAGATGCCGATCCACATGCGCCTGCCGAAGCTCCGCGGCTTCAAGAATCCCTTCCGCGTCGAATACCAGGTCGTCAACGTCGCCAAGCTCGGGGAGCTCTTCCCCGAGGGCGGCAAGGTGACGGTCGAGGATCTCGTCGCGAAGCACGCCGTCCGCGACGGCGCGCCCGTCAAGGTGCTCGGCTCCGGCGAACTGTCGGTGAAGCTCGAGGTCGAGGTGGACTCCTGGTCCGCCTCCGCCGCCGAGAAGATCACCGCGGCCGGCGGAACCATCACCGCCCGCTGACGTGCGATCGGGGGCGGCCCGGACTCCGGGCCGCCCCCGTTTCTCGTCACTGATCCCCTTCGGGACCCCCTCGGGTCCCGTTCACGACACGACCGTGCGCGAAGCCCCCTGAAACCTGGGGTAGGCTGGCACGGTCGCCGGAGCTGCGCCCCCGGCATGCCCGTCACCAGTAGGAGGAAGCCTTGCTCAGTGCATTCGCCCAGGCGTTCCGCACGCCCGACCTGCGCCGCAAGCTGCTGTTCACGCTGTTCATCATGGCGATGTTCCGCCTCGGCTCGTACATCCCGACACCGGGTGTCGACTCGCAGGCGATCCAGACATGTCTCGCCCAGCAGTCCGAGGCGAACCTCCTCGACCTCGTCAACCTCTTCTCCGGCGGCGCACTCCTCCAGCTGTCGATCTTCGCGCTCGGCATCATGCCTTACATCACCGCGTCGATCATCATCCAGCTGCTGCGCGTGGTGATCCCCCGATTCGACGACCTCCACAAGGAGGGGCAGACCGGTCAGGCGAAGCTCACGCAGTACACGCGCTACCTCACGATCTTCCTCGGCGTCCTCCAGGCGACGACCACGATCACCCTGGCCCGCACGGGCCGCATGTTCTCCGGCTGCAACGCCAAGATCATCGCCGATGAGTCGGCGATCATGTTCCTCATCATGGTGATCGTCATGATGGCGGGTACGGGCGTCGTCATGTGGCTCGGCGAGCTCGTGACCGAGCGCGGCATCGGCAACGGCATGTCGCTCCTCATCTTCACCTCGATCGCCGCCCGCCTCCCCTCCCAGATGATCGCCATCGGCCAGGCGGGCAAGTGGGGCTCGGTCCTCGCGATCCTCCTTCTGCTCCTCGCGGTCACGCTCGCGGTCGTCTACATCGAGCAGGCCCAGCGGCGCATTCCCGTGCAGTACGCGAAGCGCATGGTCGGCCGCCGCCAGTATGGCGGGACGACCACGTACATCCCCTTGAAGATCAACATGTCGGGCGTCATCCCCGTCATCTTCGCCTCCTCGATCCTCGCGCTGCCGATGATGGTGGCGCAGTTCGGCCAGCCCACCGACGGCTGGGTGCAGTGGATTTCGGCGAACTTCCACCAGAACTCTGGGGTCTACCTGACGCTCTACGCGCTGTTCATCCTCTTCTTCGCCTTCTTCTACACGTCGATCACCTTCAACCCGGAGGAGACGGCGGACAACATGAAGCGCTACGGCGGCTTCATCCCCGGTTACCGCGCCGGACGCCCGACCGCCGAGTTCCTGGCCTACGTGATCAACCGTCTGACGACTGCTGGCTCGCTCTACCTCGTGGTGATCGCCCTCCTGCCGTCGCTCCTCATCATCCCCTTGAAGCTCTCGCCGGGTCAGATGCCCTTCGGCGGTACCACGCTCCTCATCGTCGTGGGCGTCGGCCTTCAGACGGTCAAGGAGATCAACACTCAGCTCCAGCAGCATCACTACGAAGGATTCCTCCGATGACGTCCGTCATTCTCCTCGGCCCTCCGGGGGCCGGTAAGGGCACGCAGGCCGCCCGCATCGCGGAGCGGCTGGGCATCCCGGCGATTTCGACCGGTGAGATCTTCCGGACCAACATGGCTGAGGGCACTGAGATCGGCCTGCAGGCGAAGGCGTACATGGATCGGGGCGAGTTCGTCCCCGATTCGGTGACGAACGCGATGGTCCAGGCCCGTCTGTCGGCTCCGGATGCCGCGGGGGGCTTCCTCCTGGACGGCTACCCCCGCAATGTCGAGCAGGCGCGCGTCCTCGCGTCGATGTGCGAGGACCTCGGGCAGTCCGTCGACCTGGTCCTCGAGATCGAGGTTGACGAGGACGAGGTCGTGGCCCGCATGCTCAAGCGCGCCGAGGAGCAGCACCGTGCCGATGACACGGAGCCCGTGATGCGCCACCGTCTTGAGGTGTATCACCAGCAGACCGAGCCGGTCGCCGCGTTCTACGCCGACCACGACCTCCTGGAGGTCGTCGACGGGACCGGTTCGATCGATGAGGTGACCGCCCGCATCTTCGCGGTTCTCGACCGTTTGGAAGGCCGCTGACGTGGCCCGTATCGAGCTCAAGACGATCGAGCAGCTCCGCTGGATGCGGCGCGCCGGTCTGGTCGTCGCGGACATCCACGCCTCGCTGCGGGACGCGGCGCGCCCGGGTGTGACGACGGTGGAGCTCGATGAGGTGTCGGCCGAGGCGATCCGCCGTAACGGTGCGACCTCGAACTTCCTCCACTACTTCGGGTATCCGGCGACGGTGTGCATTTCGGTGAACGACGTGCTCGTCCACGGGATTCCCGGTTCGCAGCGCCTGGAGGCCGGCGACATCGTGAGCTTCGACTGCGGTGCCTGGGTCGGGCAGGCCGGGCGCCAGTGGCACGGGGATGCGGCCTTCACCATGGTGGTCGGGGATCCTTTCATCTCGGATGCGGATTTCGCTTCGGGGACGAGGGCGAGCGGCCCGGCCCCTGCGGGTGTGTCCGAGGAGGTGCTCCGCAAGCGGCGTGAACTCGATGCGGTGACGCGCGAGGCGCTGTGGGCGGCTCTGGCGGGTATCGCCCGCGGGAAGCGCGTGAGCGCGGTCGGCGCAGCCGTCGAGGAGGTCGTGGCGGCTCGCGCCCTCGACTTCGGCTGGGAGGCCGGCATCATCGAGGAGTACACGGGCCACGGCATCGGCACGGCGATGCACCAGGAGCCGGAGGTTCTGAACTTCAACGCCCGTGGTATTTCGCCGCGGTTGAAGCCGGGCATGGCGCTGGCGGTGGAGCCGATGCTGACGACGGGTTCGATCGAGACCTTCACCGAGGACGATGAGTGGACGGTGCGGACCGAGGACGGCTCGGATGCGGCGCAGTGGGAGCATTCGATCGCGATCCTGCCGGACGGGGTATCGGTGTTGACCGCTGCGGACGCGGGTGCGGCCGGGCTCGCGCCCTACGGGATCACTCCGATCAGTCTGGACTGATTGCTCGGGCCGGATGCCGTGACGGAACTCGGGGGGCGGAGCGCATTGCGC
>NZ_JBNOYB010000031.1:0-21486 GCF_050312375.1 Schaalia sp. | reverse complement strand
CACTTCCCTTTTTCTTTCACCATGCTCTTCGCTTCAGCAAGATCTGGCAAAGTCTCGGTAAAGTTGCGTTGTGGCTCCTCTTAGCGGGCATCTCTGGGATGCCATTTCATCTTCGTCATCGGCGACCGATTTCCGGTCGCTCTTCATCATCACGACGGTCGCGGTCATCGCGCCCCTCGCCTCAGCGGCGACGCGCAAGAGGATTCCCGATGTCGTCTGGCTCCTCGTCCTCGGAGCCGTCATCGGCCCCTCGTGCTTGGGCCTCGCACGGGTCACTGAAGGGGTCGATCTGTTCCGGCAAGTCGGCATGGGGATGCTCTTCCTCACCGCCGGTACGGAGATCGACGTCGCACAGGTGAGGGCCCGGCCCGGCAGGCTCGCCCTCGGCACCTGGGCCATCGGATTCGCGCTGGCGCTCGGGATCGCCGCCGCGCTCACCGGCTGGGAGACCCCATCGGCGGCCATCGCGCTCGCGATCGCGCTCACCTCGACCGCCCTCGGGACCCTCCTCCCGATCCTCATGGACGCGGGACTGCTGAACTCCTCCACGGGCAAATCCGTCCTCATCCACGGCGCCGTTGGCGAACTCGCGCCGATCCTCGCGATGACCCTGCTGCTCGGCACTCGTTCCCCGGGAGCGGCTGCATCGGTGCTCGTCTTCTTCGCCGTCGCGACGCTCGTCTCGGTCGCCCTGCCCACGCGCTTCATCCTGCGCCACCCCGGAGTGGGGCGCACGATCCTGCGGGGCGCGCAAACCTCCTCGAAGACGCTCATGCGGGTCGTCATGCTCATCCTCACGGGGCTCATGGCGCTCTCAGCCATTCTCGAGCTCGATATGGTCCTCGGCGCCTTCGCCGCCGGTGTCATCGTCAAGACGCTCGCGCCCGTGAACTTCTCAACAATCGAGGCCGAACTGAGGACCCTGGGCTTCTCCTTCCTCATCCCCCTGTTCTTCGTCACCGCGGGGATGAACATCTCCCTCGACGCCGTCATCGCGCATCCGGGCGTCCTCGTCTTCTTCGTCGCCGCGATCCTCGTCGTCCGGGGCATCCCGATCGTCCTCGCGGAACGCCTCCTCGGCACGATGGAGAAGCAGGGGTGGAGGACTTCCGCGAGACTCGGCCTCTACGGTGCGACGGGCCTGCCCATCATCGTCGCCGTCACTGAAGTCGCCGTGGCGGGCGGGATCATGCCCGCCGAGACGGCTTCGCTCCTCGTCGCCGCGGGCGGCGTCTCGGTCCTCCTCTTCCCCCTGCTCGCGAGCCTCGAGAAGCGCGTGCCGACGCCTAGAATGATCGCGAGGGCGCCGGGACCGGCGCGCTGATCACGCCAGATCACGGATCAAAGGAGACCGCCATGGTGATCCTCATCGCCCGTTTCACTGCGAAGCCCGGATTCGAGGACGAAGTCGCCGAGATGATCGCGGGCCTCGCGCGCGACGTGCGGACCGAGCCCGGCAACATCATCTTCGAGCCGCATCGCGAGACCGACGACCCCCGTGCCTTCGTCGTCTTCGAGAAGTACCGCGACGAGGAGGCCTTCCAGGCTCACATGTCAATGCCCTACGGGGCCGTCTTCAACGCGCGCCTCAACGAGATCATCGAAGAACCGGAATCCCAGCTCACCTTCCTCACCGCGGTGGAGTAGGCCGGGCATCCGAATGCGGCGCGGCGCTGGGCACGCCCTGCTTTGGGCCGCCCCGCCCTTCGCGGTTATCCTTGACCACGGCGCGAAGACGCCACGCCTCCGTAGCTCAATGGATAGAGCAAGGGCCTTCTAATCCCGAGGTTGCAGGTTCGAGTCCTGTCGGGGGCGCAAGAAAGGGCCTCTGACCAGCGTAACTGGTGGTCAGAGGCCCTTGTTGTGCCCGGCTGGACGGCCCGAAGGGCCGGAAAAGGGCCATTGATTCTCCTTCGAGCTCGTAGTCCTCCTCCTCGATCGCCTCGATCGCCTCGATCGTTTCGAGAACCTGTGATCCTGCGCGCAGGGGCCGCCTGTGGTGGTGTTCAGCCTTGCGCGCTCCTCGTGCGGCGGAATTCCTTCGGTGTCGTGATGAGCAGGCGCGCATTGACGGAATCGGGGCGCTCGATCGCGCGGAGGATCGCCGCTGCGGCATCATCCATGGGAAGGGTCGGGAGCCCCGGGACTCGCTCCACCTCGTCGAGGGGGAGGAGCGCGGCGGCTTCACCGAGGGAGGGCGCGTCTTTCAGATTGACGGGGTAGAGGATCGTCCACTCAAGGCCCGATGCTCGGAGGAGCTCGTCGGCCGCCGCCTTGTCGGCGAGGAATCGGGAAAGGGCGGTTCGGTAGACGAGCTGCGCGATTCCCGATGCCTTATCCCGTGTGTCTCCCGCGCCGAAGACGGAGACGAGGACGAGGCGCGGGACTCCCGCGCGTTTCGCGGCGGTGATGATTCCGGGCATGCGGTCCTGCATGAAAGTGGTGTCGGAGATCTTCCCCGTGATGGAGACGAGCACGAGGTCGGCGCCGTCGGCGGCCGCGGCGAGCGCCTCGACCTCTTCGGCTGAGCCGGCCTCGGTTCGGACGCCCGCAAGAGCGGGCACGGCCTCCGGGCGACTTGCGAATGCGACGACCTCGTGTCCGGCTGATGCGGCGAGTCGCGTGACGCGGGAGCCGAGGTTGCCGGTTGCGCCGATGATGGTGATCTTCATTCGGTGTCCTTTTCGGGGGTGGTGCTGGTCGTGCAAGTGGCGAGGCTGCTGCCGAGGGCGCCTTCCAGAGTTGCGATGCACAGGTCGATGAGGGCGGTGCGCGGCGTCGGCGCGCCCGTCGATTCCCTGGCGATGAATTCGACGAAGGCGAGCCAAGCGCCGATCGTGAGACGTGAGCGCTCGTTGTCGGGGGCGGCGGTCGCATCGAGAATCCAATCGATGTGCCGCGCGTGATTCTTCTCGGCGAGCTCGTTGGCGATAGGCAGTGCTGAGGCCGGGGCGTACAACTCGCGGATCCCTCCGCTGCTCGCTGCGAAGAAGTCGAGGTAAGCGCCGAGCGCCTTGTTGAGGTTCGCCCGCGGGCTCAGTTCGGGGTCCGGTGCCGTCGCGTCGAGGAGTCGCTCCGCTTCGTCAGTGAGGACGGCGTGGAGCAATGCGTTCTTTCCCGGGAAGTAGTGGTAGATGAGAGCGCGGGTGACGCCCGCGTCCTTCGCGACGGCGCTCATTGAGACGCCCGTGATGCCGAGCTTCGTGAAGTGCTCATTCGCGACCTTGATGATCTGCGCTCGTCGTTGGTCGGCGTCGAGACGCCGCCCCGCTATGTTTGACATGTGTCTAATATACTTGAAGTTAGACAGGTGTCAAAAAAAGGGGGGTGGCTGAGCTTGGAGACCTGCGCTCCGCTCCGTCAGACGGCCGCGGAATAAGGGCGCGGCCGGGATCCCCCCGACCCCGCCCCGGCCGGATCCGCGATCGCCGCGCAGCGCCACTTCTACGCTCCGCGGGCCGTCCGCGCTCGTCAATCCCCGCTCGGAACTCAGGGGAGGAATCGAACGGGCTCAGGAACCGACTCGAATGAGAAGCTCGGCCTGGGGCCTCCCCTCGGCGAGGGAGGCATCGAGGGGCCGCAGGTGGATGATGCGATCCGCGCACTCGGCGACGAGCTCCGGATCGTGGGTCACGACGATCACCACGCCACCGCCCTCGGCGATATCGCGCAACTGCGCGCCGATCTCGACGAGCTGGCGATGATCTACTCCCGATGTCGGCTCATCGAACACGTGGACGCGAGCGCCACGGGCGACCGCTGCGGCGACCGTCAACCGTTGCTTCTGCCCGCCCGACAAGGACAGGGGATGACGATCCGCGAACTCCGCAAGAGCGAAACGTTCGAGAAGAGCCTCCACGTCGACCCCGCCGAGGTGATCGGGAGTCAAACCGAGGACGACTTCGCCGCGCACGGTGTCGGAGAAGAGCTGACGGTGAACGTCCTGCATGACCATCGCGCTCGCCGCCAGCCGGGCCCCGGCCCCCGCACGCGCGCCGTCCAATCCGATCCAGGTGCCGCGCTCGGCGCGTTCCAGGCCGACGAGCACCCGGCACAACGTGGACTTCCCGGCTCCGTTGTCGCCGACCACGGCTGTGACGCTCCCCGAGGGGAAGGAGAGGGACTCGATGTCGAGGACGCGTCGACGCCCGTACGAGAAGCGCAGATCGCGCACCTCCAGGCCCCGAAGGGTCGCGTCCTCGTTCATCTCACCGGCGTCCTCGGCCGCCTCCTTCGTCATTGAGCGGGAGGCGGCCGCGGTGACGGCACCGGTCTCGCGTGCTCGCGCCCATCCAGGATCCGAGAGCGGATCCGCAGGAGCAGTGAGGGTGCGCAGGCCGAATCGGATCCGGTCCCCCTCCTCTAAGAGGCGGAACTCCTCGCCCGACCAGCGGCGAAGGATGCGTCCGCCTTCGATGAGGAGCGCCTCGTCGACGAATTCGCGCAGGAAGTGCAGGCGATGCTCGGCGATGACGATCGTCATGCCCGAGGCCTTCATCCCCTCGAGGATCCTCGTGAATTCGCGGATCGCGGCCGGTGACAGGTTCGATGTCGGCTCGTCGAGCAGGAGGACCGGCGTACCTGCGGCCATCGCCTGCGCGCACGCGACCTTCTGCAGCTCTCCGCCCGACAGGCTCGACAAGGGGCGCGTCCACAAGTCCGCGATACCGAGTTCTTCAAGGGCGAGCAGGCTCGCGGAGATGATCTCGTCCGGGGCGATCCCGTAGTTCTCCCCGCGAAACGCCAACTCCGAGGAGACGAGGGGGGTGAAGAACTGCGTCCGCGGATTCTGGAAGACGGTCGAGGTCGTGCGCCCCGCTTGCGACAAGTCTGTCGCGGGCACATCCACGCCGCTGACCCGTACTTCACCGATGAGCCGTCCCGCGTGGAAGTGCGGCACGAGTCCATTGAGCAGTCGCAGGACCGTCGACTTCCCGGACCCGGATGAACCGCACAGAAGAGTCAGGGTTCCCGGGGCGGCGTCCAGGAGGATGTCGGCGAGAGCCGGGGACTCGTCGTTCTTCTCGTCGTCGAGGACGGGGATGGGTGCGGGTCCGTAGGGGGAGCCGCCGAGGGGCCCGACTCGCCCGTAGGAGAAGGATTCGAGGCGAACGCGGATCCGTCCGCGCTCCGCATCGGGGCCGAGAGGCCCCGCGGAGGAATCGGATTCGACGTTGAGCGTCGCACCCGGGAACGCCTCGTCCGAGGGCGGGGCGGCGGGGCCGATTTGGCGGTCCCTGCTCGGGGTCATCCGCGAATCCATGGCGCCTCCAATCCTGAGAAATGCAGCGCTACCGGAGCGATCGCCAGGGCGATGACGAGCGCGTCCCCCGGGTGGAACCCCAAACGGATGATGGACGTGCGCGGACCCGAGCGGTCGAGTCCGCGGATGAGGGCCGCAGCGGACAGCTCATCGGACATGCGGGTCGTCATCGCGAGCAGTGGGACGAGGACGTGCTCTGCGGTGATCGCCGGATGAAGGAGGATCGAGCCCGCCGAGGGGACTGCCCCGCGCAAGCGCATCGCGTCGATGATCGCGTGCAACTCGCGGATGATCGTCGGGATGAAACGCAGGACCACCGCGACTGGCAGGACGACGAAGCCCGGCGTTCTCAGGGCGCGCAGCCCCGCCAGGAACTCGCCCGAGGAGGTCGTCGTCACCAGCCAGGCCGCCATTCCCATGGAGGTGAGGAAGCGCCCGAACCACATGCCCGTGATCGCCACGCCGATGCCCGTCGAACTCGTCCACACGTGCGGGAGCGCGGAATAGGCGCCCAAGCACAGGCTGAGGACGAGGGTGAACCAGACCGCTCGGCGATCGCGCAGGGCATCGGCGAGCAGTAGGGCGCTCAGGGCGGCTGCGACGGTGAGAACGAGGGCGGGGCCTCGTCCCAGGACGAGCACATTGCACGCGACGGCGAGGAGGAGTTTCGAACGGGGATCGGCGATGAGGAGAAGGTCTGTGCGCGCGATGCCCTCATGGAAGTCCGGACCGATCGCAGGGGCGGAAGCCGAGCTGGATGAAGCGGCAACGACTGGGCGCGGGGAGGAGGGGCTCACAAGATCCCGGCGCGTGTGAAGTGCTTGTCGAGGATCTTCGTTCCGATCCAGCCCGCGATGAGAGCGACGACGAAGTTCGCGGCGAGCAGGCCGGCGATCGCGACGGGGGAGAAGAGAGCCCGCATGTCGTGGGCGTAGGACTCGCCCATCTGCGCGGAGATGTTCGCGAAGTAGGAGTCCGCAGTGAACAGGATCGGCATGAGCGGGGCGATGATCCACTGCTGGAAGAGCGCGAAGCCGAGAATGTTCATCCAGCGGTTCCGGTGCTGACCGGCACGTGCGAGAGCGTCAGCGGCGAGGCCGAGGGCGGGGGTGATGATGACAGTCGCCCAGTAGTGCCCGGTGAGAATCATCAGCAGGCCGACGATGAGGCCGAGCAGGGTCATGGAGCCGAAGGAGCGGGTCTTGACCATGAACAGCATGACGATCGCGCCATTGATGAAGGTTCCGGTGAGGAAGCCGACGATCTGAGCGCCGGGAGCGAGGAGGCCGACCATGCCGGTGGCGAACATGATGACGAAGTACAGGGCTGTGAAGACGCCGATGTTGATGAGGGTTCTCGCGTCGAATCGGGGAACGGGGGACTCGGTGGGGTTGGTGTTCATGGATTCTTCGTTGATTCCTTGCCGGTATGCACTGGTGCGGCGGCCACTACGCGGCCAATAAGTAAGTATAGCCTTACCTAATGAAATCCTGAGTAGGCGTCGAAAGCGGCGGGGAGGCGGGACCGAGGATTCGGCACTGATACGCCGGACGCGCTCGGGAGAGATCGGATGACGGCGCAAGGCTCGCGCTGTCTCGCTTCTTCAGCATCGCGAGGACATCGCGCGAAGCGCCCAAACCGAAGCCCTCATCGCCCGACTGCTCGGCTCATCTCCTCCCAGCGTCACGGAAATGATCGCCGCAGCAGTGGCACAGGCTCCCCCTGATCGCGGGAACGGGGCCGTCGGGGATCTGCAACACCACGACCGGCCGGATACAGGCCTCATCCTGCAGCCGACCGGTCGCCGGTGATCGGTTCTGGAGAAAACGGTGAGGCTCAGGGGCGGCGGCGCGCAATAAAGGCCGTACCGAGGGCTGCGAGCACTAGCGATGAGGCGAGCATGAACTCGGCCGTTGTTCCTGTCTTAGCCAAAACTTTCGTCGATCCTGAGTCCGAGCTTCCGTGAGCGTCCTTGTCGGAGATCACATGGCCCGTGGACTGGCCGGGTTGGGAGGGATGCTCGCCGGGCTGTTCACTGGGCGGCTCGGACTGACCGGATTGAGATCCCGGCTGTGCCGGGTCGTGGGGGGCGGTCGTATCGGCCTTCGGGAAACGCAACTTCGTCCAGACCATTCGGTGATCGGAAGTGGGGAATGGATGGATTCCCGTGAGGCGGAACAGCTCGTCATCGCGCGTCGGCCAGAAGACCTTCGCCTCGTCGACTTGCGTGCCCGCGTTCGGCAGGACGTAGTCGATGCGCAGATTGCCCGGGCGCGGCTCGTCGCCGAAGTCGCCGGTGTCGTACTTCGGATCCGTCTTGTGGGAGAGGTTCGCCCCGCCTTGGAGTTGCGCCTCGAGGGGCCCGCCCTCGGACGTCGGCAAGGTGTCCACGACACGGGGGCTGGCGAGCAACTGATCGATGGCCCCGGGATGCGAATCTCCGTCGAGAGGATCGGAGTTGTAGTCGCCGAGGATCACGAAATTCGCGTCGGTCGACAAGCCGCCCTTCAGGCCGGCGTCGTCGTACAGGTAGTCGGCGTTGTTCGCGATGTAGTCGGCCCACACGCGGATTTCGTCGAAGTTGCGTTTCTTGTTGCGCTGCTCGGGTCCATCGAAGGAAGGCGGAGTCGGATGGGCCGCGAGGACGTGGACGATCGTGCCGTCGACATCGATGGGCAGATCAGCGTGCGTCTTGGAGGACAACGGGAGATGAGCGATCTCCTCATCGGAGTACCAATTTGTTCCGTCCGGATTGGTCGGCAGAAGCGCTCCGGGCATGTCCTTCCACAGGAAGTGCTGGAAGGTGCGGATCATGTCAGTCTTGATCGGGTACTTCGAGTAGACGACGAAACCGTATTGGCCGGGGAACTTGCCGAACCCCAAGGCATCTCCCGGTCCGTCCGCGGCTCCGTCGTTGTCGAGATCGTGTCCGCTGGGAACGCCGGTGTTCACCGGGCCCGACCATGCGTAGGGGTAGGTCACGGGCGCGGCGCCGTTGTGGGCGATCTCGAGGTAGTTCTTGCGGAACAGGTCGACCGCCCTGCCGTCGGCATCGTAGTCGAATTCATTGATGAGCAGAATGTCCGGGGCGACGCGTTGAATGGTCTCCGCAGCGTTCGAAGCTTGGGGATTGTTGGGGGTGGCGAGGTCGGCGAGGAGCTGTCCGTCGGAATCGCGATTGAGACTGGCGTTGAAGGTCGCGATGGTCAGAACGTCGGTGGTATCCAACTGTGTCGGGGCGGCGAGGGCCGGAGAGGGCGAGGCGAGGCCGAGCACCGGTGTGAGGCAGAATGCGGCGGCTACAGACAGGGGTTTCGTCATTGAATCTCCTTCGTCACGGTTCTGGATCGGTTCCACGGATATTAGGTAGACCTTTGCGGAAGCGCAAGGAGATGGAGCGCTTCTCGCCGCCGCCTCCGGATCCTGGGATAACAGCTCGGAGCGTGTTGTGCGCCCCGAGTACAGGGGCCCTGTCCCTCTGAGACGGGAGGGGCCCGAACGCCGACGAGCGGGGCCCGAAGCCGAAGCTCCGGACCCCGCTCGATGGTGCTCCCGTCCACGAGGAGCGGTGCTCGATGGGGGCTCAGGCCTCCTGGAGGGCCCTCTTCTCCTCCTCGTTCAGGCGCGCGATCCCGATGCCCGTCGCGCCCCACAGGAGGGCGAATCCGATGGCGATCCAGTTGCACACGGCCCAGGGCATGTAGGAGAGCGTGGCCACGCCCAGGGTCCCCGCCATGTACGCGCCTGCCGAGGTCCAGGGGAGGATCGGCTCCCACAGAGTCGCCGAATCCTCGATGGTCCGCGACAGGTTCTTCGGGTCCAGGCCGCGCTTGACGTATTCCTCGCGGAGCATCTCGCCGGGGATGAGCAGGGAGACCTGCCCGTTCGAGGTGATGCCGATCGTGGCCAGACCGGTGACGATGGTCGCCGCGATGAGGCCGAAGGCCCCCTTCACGGGCTTGAGGAGCGTCGAGATCAGGACGTCGAGCGAGCCGGAGACCGAGACGACGCCCGCGAAGGTGATCGCGCAGAAGCAGATGAGGAGGACGGACATCATGGAGTTCATGCCGCCGCGGTTGAGAAGCCGGGTCACGTCCTCGATGACCGCGGAGGGGTCGAATCCGTTCTTGCCGATCATCTCCACGTTGAAGCCGTTGACGGCGGAGACGACGGTGTCCTTGAAGGAGACCCCCTGGAAGACGACGGCGTTGAACATCGCGACTGCGCTGGAGACGAGGATGACGGGGATCGTCGGCTTCTTCCACATCGATCCGCCGAGGACGATGAGGACCGGCAGGAGGAGCAGGGGATTCCACGAGAAGGCCGAATCGAGGGTGGCGAGGATCGTCCCGACCTTCTCGGGAACCTCGCCCCCGTGGGCTCCGATGCCGAAGAGGAGGTAGACGAGGGCGGCGACGAGGAAGGAGGGCAGGGTCGTCCACAGGAGGTGGCGGATGTGGGTGAAGAGGTTGACGCCGGTCGCCATCGAGGCGATGTTCGTCGTATCGGAGAGCGGGGAGAGCTTGTCGCCGAAGTATGCGCCCGACACGACCGCGCCGGCGACCATCGCGAGATTGGCGTCCATGCCGACGGCCACGCCCATGAAGGCGACGCCGACCGTGCCCGCAGACCCCCAGGAGGTTCCGGTGCACAGGGAGACGATCGCGGTGACGACGAGGGCGACGAGGGCGATGTACTGGGGGGCGATGATCTTCAAGCCGTAGTAGATGAGCATCGGGATCGTCCCGCCCGCCATCCACGTGCCGATGAGCATGCCGACCGAGATGAGGATGAGGATGGCGGGCATCGTCTTGGCGATCTTGTCCGCCACCGAGCCCATGATCTCATCCCAGGAGTAGCCCAGGCGCCAGGCGAGAAGACCCGCGACGACGGCGGAGGCGATGAGGAGGGGTTCGACCGGGAGTTCGGCGAGGATGTAGCCGCCTCCGAGCAAGAGGATGAGGGTGAGGACCGGGATCGCGGCGAGAGCGATCGAGGGCCGCCGATGGGTTCGGTCCTTCGCCTCCGTCGCAGTCCTCGTTTCGTTCTTCGATGACATCTTCGTCCTTTCCTTGGTCGGGTAGTCGATGGGGGATCAGTTGATGAGATCGGTGCTGGGGGATGCGAGGGCGTGGCTGAAGCGGCGCAGAGCCTCGAGGAGGGGGTCGAGGGGCATCGCCGTGTTGATCCGGAAGAAGCCCTCGAAGGCCTCGCCGAATTCCCCTCCCGGTGTCACGAGGACCCGTGAGGCGCGGCAGGCCCTTTCGATGCGGGCGGCGGAGGGGGCGTAGGCGCGCGCATCGACCCAGAGGAGATAGGTGCCTTCGGGATCGGCGACCCTCGCTTCGGGCAGTTCGAGGGCGAGGAGGGCCCGTGCCGCCCGGATGTTCTCGGTGATCGTCTCGTTGAGGGCGTCGACCCATCGCTCCGCGTGCTTCCACGCGGCGATGGCCGCCGGAATCGCGAAGTAATTCGGATTGTGAAGCCCGAGTCTGCGCTTCGCGTTCTCGAGCTCGTCGATGATCCGACCGTGTGCGAAGACCGCGCTCGCCTCCAGTCCCGCGATGGTGAAGGTCTTGCCGGGGGAGGCGCACTGGAGGATCCGGCCCGCCTCCCACAGGTCGGGGGCGAGGTCGGCGAGGGGCGTGTAGGGGGCGCCGCCCGGGCGGGTGAAGTCCGCGTGGATGTCGTCGGAGAGGACGAGGGCGCCGCCCGGGCGCGTGATCGCGGCGATCCTCTCGAGCTCCTGGCGGCTCCACACCCTGCCGCTCGGATTGTGGGGGTTCGTCAGGAGGAGGAGATCGGCCCCGGTCATCGCTGATTCGAGGGCGTCGAAATCGATGCGCGCCTTCGAGGCCGTGTCGAGGAGTTCGACGAGTTCGATGGAGGCGCCCGCCCGCTCGCAGACTTCGAGGAGGGGGTGATACGCGGGCGTGAAGGAAACGACCCGTGCTCGCCTCCCGCTCCTGTCGGGGATGATGAAGTTCGCGAGGGCCGCGACGCATTGGACGATCCGCGGGAAGAAGACGAGGTCGTCGGGGTCGGGGTTCCACCCGTGGCGTCGACGCTGCCAGTCGGCGGCCGCCCGGCGGAAGTCGTCGAAGACCTCCGTGTATCCGTACGTCCCCAGCTTCGCGGCGTTCTCAACGGCCTCGATGACGGCGGGGGCGGTGCGGAATTCCATGTCGGCGACGGACAGGGCCACGGCGTCGCGGCCGTAAGGGGCTGCGAGGAGATCCCATTTCGCGCTGTGGGTGCCCCAACGGTCGACGGGGGTGCGGAAGTCGAATCCGTCCGTCGTCATTCTTCGTCTCCGCCGAGTTCGTTCAGGTAGTTGTAGATCGAGAATCGACTGCATCGCAGCGCCTGGGCCGCCATCTCCGCGGCGTCCCGCAGGAGGAAGAACCCCCTCGCGCTAAGGTGGCGGACGACCTCGACCTTGTGCTCCTTCTTCATGTCCTCCACGGGGACGGGAGCGGCCGCGACCGCCTGGGCGAGCAGGAGGGCTCCGAGTTCGTCGACATCGCGGACGAAGACCTCTTCGTCCGCGTCCTCTTGGGGTGCGGGGGCCTCGGGAGCTCCTGCGAGGGCGGCGGTGAGTGCGCGGAGCTGCTCCCACTCGCTGATGTCCCGGTTGATGCACAGCGCGGCCGCGGGGGCTCCTTCCACATCGCGAAGGATGATCGTGGTGGACAGGAGGCTCTTGCCCGTCGGGGAGGTGGTGCGGTACCCGATGCTCGTCTCGAGTCGTCCGGCGACCGCCGCGTGGAGGAGCTTGTCGGTCGCGGGGTCGCCGACCGTGCGGCCCGTCACGTCCCCGCTGATCGCGATGATCGAATTCGGGAGGCGGGAGAGGTCGTGGACGATGACCTCCGAAGGGCCGACCAGCGTTGCGGCGAGAGGTTCAACGAGTTGTTGAAGTGTTGCGAGGAGCTCTTCGTTCTTCGGCGGATGCGGATCACTCTCTGACATGACGCTCCCTCCTTTGGGTGCCGCCTCTTTAGTTTTTTAGCGTAACGAATTGAAGGTCGGTGTGTCAACAAACTGTTGAAATCGGGATCGTGCCTTCACGCGTCTTCGGCGCTTCGAGGGGGAGGGTCGGGATGCTGCGTGTTCCCTTGTCTCAGAATCCGGTCCACGGATGGCGCGCGTGCGCGAAGCCCCCCATACTCGTGTTCATGACGACCTTCGCGAACGAGATGCGCTGCCCCCAGGGGCGCATCATGCGTGCGCGAATGTGTATGTGATCAACGCTCCCGACCCTGTTGATCACCGCCGCCCGAAGACAACCCCCGCAATGCGGGCGATGCGGCGCCGAAGAATCGGATACAGAATCATGACCCTCGTCTACACCCCTGCGCCCTCGGCTGATATCGACGACGCCCCCGCCCAGTCCTTCGAAGACTTCCTCGACGTCTTGGCCGGATTGAGCCTGTCTCCGGCGCACGTGGACCTCGATCTGGATCGCCGCTCCCTCGTCATCCGCGGGGATCGCGTGAGGCTCTGCGCCAAGGAATTCGAGCTCCTGGCCCACCTCGCGGCCAACGCCGACCGCGCGGTCTCGCGAGAGGAGCTCTTCGCAACCGTCTGGTCGGGCTCGGGCCTCGGTCCCGAGTCGCGCACCGTCGACGCCCACATCCGTCGCCTGCGCAAGAAGATCGAGGCCGCCCCGGACCTCGTGACGACGGTGAGGGGCGAGGGCTACCGCTTCAACACGACCTCGGGCGTCCGCGTCCGCACGAGCCGCCTCCACACCCTCGCCGCCTGAGGGGCCCGCGCTCAAGGGCGCCTCGGGCCCCAGCCCGGTCAAATCACGAGGCGGAAGAACTCCGAATCGGCGAGGAGCTCTTCGACGTGCAGGGGGGAGGCCTTCATCCTGCTCCGCAGCCCCTCGATATCGGCCTTGTCCTGGATGTCGATGCCGACGAGCGCGGGCCCGGACTCACGGTTGTTCTTCTTCGTGTACTCGAAGTGGACGATGTCGTCGTTCGGCCCCAGGACCTCTTCGAGGAACATGCGCAGGGCGCCCGGCTGCTGGGGGAAGGTGACGAGGAAGTAGTGCCGCAGCCCCTCGTGGCGCAAAGAGCGCTCCATGACCTCGGCGTAGCGCGTGAGGTCGTTGTTCCCCCCGGAGACGAGGGCGATCAAGGCCCCATCAGTCGAACCGAGGAGCTCGAGGCGCTGCTCGGGAGTCGACAGCCTTTCGTGGATCGCCGCCGAAGCGAGGGCCCCCGCGGGCTCGGTGATCACGCCGTCGCTCTGGTACAGCTCGAGCATCTCCGTGCACACCGCGCCCTCGGAGATGACGAGGACCTCATCGACGTATCGTCGGGCGGCCTCGAAGGCGAGCGCTCCCGCCCGCCCGACCGCGGTGCCGTCGACGAAAGGATCAACCGAATCCAGATCGATGGGATGGTCTGCATCGAGGGCGGCCCGCATCGAGGCGGCGCCCTCCGGCTCGACGCCGATGACCTTGACCTCCGGGCGCATGTGCTTCACCCACGTCGCCACCCCCGCGAGGAGGCCGCCGCCTCCCACGGGCACGAGGATCGCCGCGGTGTCCGCGGGCATCTGCTCGAGGAGCTCCACGCCGATCGTGCCCTGGCCCGCGATCGTCACCGGATCGTCATAAGGGTGGACGTAGACGCGCCCGGTCGCACGGGCGCTCTCCTGCGCGAGGGCGTTGGCCCGGTCGAAGGTGCCGTCGACGATGACCTGCTCGACCCGATCACCGCCGATGACGCGGATCCGATCACGCTTCTGCCGGGGCGTATTGGACGGCAGGTAGATCGTTCCGCGCACGCCCAGATGCGCGCAGGCGTAGGCCACCCCCTGCGCATGATTGCCCGCCGAGGCGCAGACCACGCCGCGTTCACGCTCAGCGGGCGTGAGGGCGGCCATGCGCGCATAGGCGCCGCGCACCTTGAAGGAACGGCACTTCTGCGAATCCTCGCGCTTCAAGAGGACCTCGACGCCCGTCTCGTCCGACAGGCGTTCTGACCGGGCGAGGGCGGTACGACGGACGACTCCCGAAAGGATCGAGGCAGCGGCTTCGATGTCCGCCGGTACCGGTCCCGGTCTCGTGATTCGCGTCGACTGATCGCCCATCTGCTGATCTCCCCGATTGAAGCCGTCACCGTCATGATTCCTCGATGAGGGGAAGTCTAATGCGCACGCCTTAAACTGAAGCAATGACTCCCAAGCTCAAGGATCCGCTCGTGTGGATCGATTGCGAAATGACCGGACTCGACATCCGTGAGGACGCGCTGATCGAGGTGGCGGTCGTCATCACGGATTCGGATCTCAACATCGTCGACAAGGGGATCGATGTGCTCATCGCGCCGCCTCAGTCGGCGCTCGACCACATGAACGACTTCGTGCGCAACATGCACGCCTCCTCCGGACTGCTCGACGATCTCGCAGAGGGGCTGACCATGGCCGAAGCGACTGAGAAGGTCATGGCCTACATCCGCAGCCACGTCCCCCAGGAGGGCAAGGCCCTGCTCGCCGGGAACTCCGTGGGAACCGACAAGGCCTTCCTCGAGGCCAACATGCCCGAGGTCATCAACCACCTCCACTACCGGATCGTCGACGTGTCGACGATCAAGGAACTGGCCCGGCGCTGGCACCGGAAGGCCTTCGAGGGCGCGCCCGCCAAGCACGGGGGCCACAGGGCGCTCGCGGACATCCTCGAGTCCATCCAGGAACTCGAGTACTACCGTCGGGTCCTCTTCCCGGCCGAAGCCGTTACCAAGGCGCAGGCCGATGCCGCTCGCCAGGACGCGCTCGCCCTCGACATCCCCGCTCTGGGGGCTCAGGGCTGAGGCCGGTCGCTGCGCCCCGGCTCGGGGCGCGGACTTCGGACCGCGCCCCGAGCAGTATCCACAGGGAGCGCTTCGCCCCGAGCGCCCACAGTTCCCCCTGAGCCCTCAAGCGTGACGGGCGCCGCCGGTCCACTCTGCTCTCACCGGCGAAGAGGCCGGCGACTGAAGGAGGAGCTATGAGCGATACAACGATCACGCTGCGGGGCAGGGTGGGCACCGAACTCGCCGCGCACAAGACGGCGAGCGGACAGGTGACGACGAGGTTCAGGCTCGCGGTCACGAACTGGTTCGCCGCCTCGAGTGGCGAACTCGTGCAGGGGCGCACGCACTGGTATTCGGTGAGGGCCTGGGACCGATTGGCCGACAACGCCCTGCATTCGATCAAGAAGGGCGAACCGGTGATCGTCGTCGGACGCCCGACCGCCAATGCGTGGATCGACAAGAACGGCGAACGGCACGCCGAGCTCGTCATCACCGCGCAGTCGATCGGCCACGACCTGGCGAACGGGCGCGCCGCTTACGCGCGCGCACCGAGGATCGAGATCCCCGAGGTCTCCCGGGAGCCGTCGATCGCCTCCTGCGCTCCGGCGCCCCGGTCGGAGCACGGGGAGGAGAGCGCCTCCGCGGCGCAGGCGCCCGGAATCGCCCTCGGCGGGGAAGCGGGGGAGGGCGGAGTCGAAATGGGCGAGGACGATGTCTTCGAGGACGAAGCGGAGGCCGAAGGGCGCATCGTACGGGATGAGGAGAGCAGCTCCGAAGGGGACGAGGACGCATACGGCGCCGAGAACCCGGGCGTCTTCGGGCATCGGAAGGCGTGACGTGTCCACGCCCACGCCCTCGTCGGGCCCGTGAAGGGCTCGAAAGGGCGGGGCGTGGCCTAGCATGGAGGCGACCTCGGCAGCGATGCTGCCCACCCCACCACTTCGGATGGAGAACAGTGGCTGAGTACATCTACCAGATGATCAAGGCTCGCAAGGCGCACGGGGACAAGGTGATCCTCGACGACGTCAGCATGTCCTTCTTCCCGGGCGCGAAGATCGGCATGGTCGGTCCGAACGGCGCGGGCAAATCGTCGATCCTGAAGATCATGGCCGGTCTCGATGAGCCGAGCAACGGCGAGGCGCGGCTCACCGCCGGCTACACGGTCGGCATCCTCGAGCAGGAGCCGAAGCTCGACGACTCGAAGACCGTGATCGAGAACGTCCGCCTGGGCGCGGCCGACGTCTTCTCCAAGCTCGAGCGCTTCAACGAGATCTCCGCCGAGATGGCGAACCCGGATGCCGATTTCGACGCCCTGATGGACGAGATGGGCAAGCTCCAGGACGCATTGGACGCCGCGAACGCCTGGGACATCGACTCCCAGCTCGAGCAGGCGATGGACGCGCTGCGCTGCCCGCCCGCCGACCAGCCCGTCTCCGTTCTCTCCGGTGGCGAGAGGCGCCGCGTGGCCCTGTGCCGCCTCCTCATCGAGGCGCCCGATCTGCTCCTCCTCGACGAGCCGACGAACCACCTCGACGCCGAGTCCGTGCTCTGGCTCGAGAAGCACCTGTCGACTTACGCGGGCGCCGTCATCGCCGTCACCCACGACCGCTACTTCCTCGACCACGTCGCCGGGTGGATCGCCGAGGTCGACCGCGGTCACCTCTACCCCTACGAGGGCAACTACTCGACCTACCTCGAGACCAAGGAGAAGCGCCTCCAGGTCCAGGGCCAGAAGGACGCCAAGCTCGCGAAGCGCCTCAAGGAGGAGCTCGAGTGGGTCCGTTCGAACCCGAAGGGCCGTCAAGCGAAGTCGAAGGCGCGACTCGAGCGCTACGAGGAGATGGCGGCCGAGGCCGAGCGCACGCGCAAGCTCGACTTCGAGGAGATCCAGATCCCGCCGGGCCCGCGCCTGGGCTCGGTCGTCATCGAGGCGAAGGACCTGAAGAAGGGATTCGGGGACCGCACCCTCATCGACGGCCTCTCCTTCTCGCTGCCGCGCAACGGCATCGTCGGCGTCATCGGCCCGAACGGCGTCGGCAAGACGACGCTCTTCAAGACGATCGTCGGCCTCGAGCCCCTCGACGGCGGCGAGCTCACGATCGGCGAGACCGTGAAGATCTCCTACGTCGATCAGAACCGCGCGGGGATCGATCCGGAGAAGACGCTGTGGCAGGTCGTCTCCGACGGCCTCGACTACATCCAGGTCGGCAATGTCGAGATGCCCTCGCGCGCCTATGTCTCCGCCTTCGGGTTCAAGGGCCCGGATCAGCAGAAGCCCGCGGGCGTCCTGTCGGGCGGCGAGCGCAACCGTCTCAATCTCGCGCTCACCCTCAAGCAGGGCGGCAACCTGCTGCTCCTCGACGAGCCGACGAACGACCTCGATGTCGAGACCCTCGGATCCTTGGAGAACGCGCTCCTCCAGTTCCCGGGCTGCGCCGTCGTCGTCACCCACGACCGGTGGTTCCTCGACCGCGTCGCCACCCACATCCTCGCGTGGGAGGGCACCGAGGAGGATCCCGCCCAGTGGTACTGGTACGAGGGCAACTTCGAGTCCTACGAGAAGAACAAGATCGAGCGCCTGGGCGCCGATGCCGCCAATCCGCACCGCGTCACCCACCGCAAGCTCACGCGCGACTGAGCCGAGACGCCGAAGCGCTTGCGCTTCGAGCGCGAGGCGATGGAAGCGCGCCGTGGCGGGGGCCGCGACTCTTCAGGAGTCGCGGCCCCTCGGCGCATCCGGCGCCCGGTCCCGCCCTCGTGAATCGGCGCCGGAGGCGGCGACGGGGACCCCGGGCGCGCAGAGGACCTCAGCCCCGCGAGCCTCGCAGCTGGTCCACCCCGAAGCCCCAGCGCCCCGAGCCGCGCTGGCCCTCGCCCGGCACCCGCAGCATCCCCTGCTGCTCGGCCTCCGCGAGGAGAACGCCCTCGCGGGTGAAGACCCTGCAACGGCACAGGGTGCGACCGTTGTTCACATTGGAGCACTCGCCGTCGAAGAGGAGCCAGTCGTTGATGTCGAGATCGCGGTGGAACCACATCGCGTGGTCGAGGGACGCCGCGGACATTCCCGGCGTCATCCAGGACAGGCCGAGCACGCGCATCGCCGGTTCGAACATGATCTGGTCGATCACATAGGCCAGCAGCGCGCGGTGAAGGTGCTGACCGGCGGACCCCGGGATCACGGCCCGGGGCTTCATCCACAGCTGCTGAGTGCTCGAGCGCGCCGGATCGGGCTTCGTGTAGAGGGATTGCTGGACGTGGCGCACGTCGAAGGCCGTCGTCTTCCCGAGGAAGCGGCCGACGGGATGATCGATGGCCCGGAAGATCTCGATGGCGGACTCCAGATGCTCGGGAGCGGGGACCGGCGGCGCGGGCGAAGTGAAGACGAGGCCCTCCTCGGGTCCTTCATAGGAGGCTTGGAGGGCGAGGATCTCCGCATCGTCCTGAGAGCAGATCACGCGGCGCGAGGAGAAGGAGCGGCCGTCGCGGAGACGGTCGACCTTCAGGGTGAAGGGCGCCGAAGGGTCGCCGCCGCGCATGAAGTAGGCGTGGAATGAGTGGGGGAGGCGGGCGGCGTCGACCGTCGCGGCCGCTGCGAGCAGAGCCTGGGCGATCACCTGGCCTCCGTAGACGCGGCGCACCTGGGGGAGCGAACGGCCGGTGAAGGCGTCCTCCCCGCTTTCATGGAGCGCGAGGATCCGCAGGACTGAGGCGACGGGCTCAGTCGAGATCAGGGGAACGTCGACGGGTCGGGTCATGGCCTCCATTGTCGTCCACCGCCGGAGTCAAGGGCCGAGGGGAATCGTTGCGTTGCCCACTTCACGAGACGAGCACTAGGCTGTGACGGGGATCGCAGGGATGACGGAAGGGAATCAATGAGCGCGGCTGTCGAGCTGATCGACGCACTGGGCGGAAGCGGGAACATCCGCGACATCGAGCCCTGTGCGCTGCGGATTCGCGTCGAGGTCAATGATCAAGCGGCCGTCGAGGAGGCGGCCCTTCGCTTGGACTGCGTGCTCGCGGTCGTCCGCTCGGGCAATGTCGTGCAGATCGTCGCGGGTCTCGCTTCGGATGCGATCGCCGACGAGATGAGGAGGATCCTCGACGGCGACGCGCCCCAGTGAGAGCGCACACGCTTCGAGTTTTTCCCCTCCGAGGCCGTCCCCGGTGGTTGTCGACGAATTAGACTGGCGCTCGCACGACGCGAACCGAAGGAGCCGAATTCGTGGATCTCAACGCCCCTGCAACCGCCGACATCGGAGCCTTGCGGACCCTCGCTGATCGAAACGGCGTATCGGCCCACTTCTGGGATTGGTACGGCAATCAGAAGGATGTGAGCGCCGAGTCCCTTCTGGCGGTTCTCGAGTCGCTCGGCGTGGCGGTTTCGCGCTCCTCGACGGTCGGGGACGTCCACGCCGCGCTCGAGGAGACGGAGAACCGGGAGTGGAGGCGCGCCCTGCCTGCGACGATCGTCGCGCGCGAAGGCTCATCCCGGGAGTTCCCCGTCCACGTCCCCGATGGCACGTGGGTGCGGGTGACCTGGGTCGCCGAGGACGGAAGCACGGGGGATTGCGTCCAGCTCGATCGCTGGGTGCCCCCGAGGTGGGTCGATGGCGCCCTCGTGGGGCGCGCGACTTTCGAGACCCCCGCTCATCTGGGCGCGGGCTGGCACCGGGTGATCGCGACCCTCGAGGGCGGCGATGTGCATTCGACGACGCTGCTCGTGGCGCCGAACCGCATCGACAACGGTCCGCTCGCCGATGGGAGGCGGCGCTGGGGGGTGGCGGCGCAGTTGTATTCGACGCGCTCGTCGAAGTCCTGGGGGCTGGGCGATGCCGAGGACCTCGCGGACCTCGTCGCCGTGTGCGCCGATCGCGGTGCTGATTTCCTCCTCATCAACCCGATCCACGCGTCTTCGCCGATCGCGCCGATGGAGAGCTCACCGTACCTGCCGGTTTCGCGCCGCTGGGTGAATCCGGTGTACGTGCGCCCCGAGGCGATCCACGAGTACTCGGCCCTGACCCTCGAGGCGAAGAAGGCCATCGAGGAGCTGCGCCTGGCCGCGAATGCGACCGATACGACGGACGCCCTCGTGGATCGCGATCGTACTTGGGAGGCGAAGCGCAAGGCCCTCGAACTCCTCTTCGCAGTGCCGCGCTCCTACCACCGGAATTCGGAGTTCCGTCATTTCGTCGCCGAGGGCGGGCAGGATCTGCGCGACTTCGCGCTCTGGTGCGCCCTGGTGGAGGCGAACGAGGGCGTCGTGCTCCCCGATGAGGTGGGTTCTTGCGGTGCTCCGAGCGCGGATCAGGCGCGGCTCGAACTCGCCGATCGCGTCGAGTTCTGGCAGTGGTGCCAGTGGATCGCCTCGGAGCAGTTCCGCGAGGCCCAGAAGGTCGCGAAGTCGGTCGGCATGGATATCGGCGTGATGGCCGACTTGGCCGTCGGCGTTCACTCGAAGGGCTCGGAGACATGGGCTCATCAGGGCCTCTTCGCGAAGGACATGACGGTGGGGGCGCCGCCGGACATGTATTCGCAGCAGGGGCAGGACTGGTCGGAACCGCCGTGGTCGCCGCGCGCGCTGGCCGAATCGGGGTACGAGCCGCTGCGCCGGATGGTGCGGGCCGCCCTGGCGAATGCGGGCGCGATCCGGATCGACCATATTCTGGGCCTCTTCAGGCTGTGGTGGATCCCCGCGGGGGGCGGTGCCTCCGAGGGGACCTACGTCTACTACGACCACGAGGCGATGGTCGGCGCCGTGCTCGTCGAGGCCCAGCGCGCCGGCGCGGTCGTCATCGGCGAGGATCTCGGAACGGTTGAACCCTGGGTGCGCGACTACTTGCGCGATCGGGGGATTCTGGGCACCTCGATCCTCTGGTTCGAGAAGGACGAGGGCGGGTGGCCCCTGCATCCGGGCGCCTACCGGCGCGAATGCCTCGCGGCCGTGAACACGCACGACCTCCCGCCGACGGCCGGTTATCTTCAGGGGATCCAGACCACTTTGCGTCATGAGCTGGGGCTCCTCGTGGAGGACGTCGAATCGGTGAGGGCGCAGGATCGTCTGGAACTCGAGCAGGTGACGGCGCGTCTGCGCGAGTACGGCCTCGTGTCTTCGGCCTCGCCCACCGAGGAGGAGATCATCGAGGCCCTGCACGCGTACGTGGCGAAGACCCCCTCGCAGCTGGTGGTCGCCTCGCTCGTGGACGCCGTGGGCGATCGGAGGCCGCAGAACCTCCCGGGCACCTACCGGGAGTACCCGAATTGGCGGGTGCCCCTGGGCGACGGCGACGGGGTGGAGGTCCTCATCGACGCCCTGCCTTCGAACCCGCGCCTGAACTCCCTCTTCTCCGTCCTCAACGCGCAGGTGAGGGCTTAGACGCTTCGAACGCGGGAGAGGGGCGGGCGCATCCGGGAAAACGC
>NZ_JBNOYB010000030.1:0-8554 GCF_050312375.1 Schaalia sp. | reverse complement strand
GCCTGCCGCCCCGTCATTCGCGCTCCCGGCGGTGACCGGGGGCGCACTCAGTACGAGCGCGCACATGCGTCACGCACACGATGCGCGCAACATTCGTGCAGCCCGACGCCCCTCGCACCTGGGTGCATTTTCAGCGGCGGACTCCCCGGCCTCGGCACGATGACGTCATCGAAATCATCGGAGCCCGATCGAGAAAGGCCCCGATTCGGAGCAAGGAGGCAGCAGTGGGACTGAGAATCGTCGTCGCCGCGGATTCCGCCGGAATCGAGTACAAGGAAGTCCTCAAGAAGGATCTCGAAGCCGATCCCCGAGTCGATGAGGTCATCGACGCCGGCCTCGCGCCGGGCGAGGAGGTCGACTACCCCCACGTCGCAGTCAAGGCCGCGCGCCTCATCGCCAAGGGAAGGGCCGACCGCGGGCTCTTCGTCTGCGGCACCGGCATGGGCGTCGCGATGGCGGCGAACAAGGTCCCCGGCATCCGCGCCTCCGTCGCGCACGACTCCTTCTCCGTCGAACGCCTCATCAAATCGAACAACGCTCAGGTCCTCACCTTCGGCGAACGCGTGATCGGCCTCGAACTCGCGCGCCGACTCGCGAAGGAATGGCTCGGCCACACCTTCGACAAGACCTCGACCTCCGCACCGAAGGTCGCCGCCCTCGAAGCCTACGATGCCGATCCGGCGTACGAACCGGCGATCTGACCCAGAACACGGGGTCGCCCGTTTGCGAGCGCGGGCGGCCCCAGCGCCCCTCCGGGGGCGAGGCTCGCGCGATCCCCTCCGGCCCCTACTCACCGTCGAGACGGGCCCCGTTTCTCTTCAAGGACGAAGACATGACACCTGATGCAGTTGCGACCTTCGCGTCCAATTTCGACCTCTTCTGGCTCATTCTCGCCGCCGCCGGCGGAGTGTTCGGCACAATGATCGGTGCGAACTACGCATTCTCCTTCACAGGCGTGACGATCCTCCTCGGATTCGGCGTCGCCGCGGCCACCGGCAATACGATGGTCCTCGATTACATCTCCTTCGGCCCGGCCTTCGGTCCGCACATCGCCTTCGCCGGCGGCGTCGCAGCCGCCGCCTACGCGGCGAAGAAGGGCTACCTCGCGTCGGGCGGCAAGGACGTCAACAGCCCGCTCGTCGGCCTCGGCAGAGCGGATGTCCTCCTCATCGGCGCGCTCTTCGGCGTCGGGGGCTACCTCTTCCAGCGGCTCGTCACCCACATCCCGTGGTTCGGCTCCCACACCGACTCAATCGCCTTCACCGTCGTCTGCTCCGGCGTCCTCGTCCGCATCCTCTTCGGACGCACCGGCGTGTTCCACTCGATCACCAAGCCCGAGGGCACCACCCGCTGGCTCGACTGGCAGGAGACCCCCGGCCAGCTCCTCACCGTGTCCGCCTCCTCCGGCCTCTTCGCCGCAGGCATCGCGACCATGCTCGTCGGCTACATCGCGCCCCTCTCTAAGAATCCCGAGGCCATCATCGCGAACGCTCAGGTGATCCCCTTCGCGATTTCGGCCCTGTGCATCTTCTTCGTCGCAGGCGGCCTGAAATTCCCGGTCACCCACCACATGACGATCTCCGCGGGCCTCGCCGCCGTCCTCTTCTTCAATGCGACCGGCTCCGGCTTCCTCGCGATCAGCGTCGGCACCGTGTTCGGCGTCCTCGCGGGCTTCGCGGGCGAGTACTTCGCGCGGCTCGCCTACGCCCACGGCGACACGCACATCGACCCACCGGCCGGCGTCATCTGGCTCATGAACACCCTCGCGGTCTCCAGCGCAGCGCTCATCGCCTGACGCGGAATCCGCGGCACCGCACGGCACGAGAAAGGAACGGACGGTGGAAACAGCAGCCGAACTCACTGCATGGCCCGAACGCCTGTACGAAGCCTACGTTTTCGACATGGACGGCACGATCTACTTGGGGGACCACCTGCTCCCCGGGGCGAAGAGGCTCATCGAGGAGCTCCGCCGACGCCGCATCCCCGTCCGCTTCCTCTCGAACAATCCGACGAAGGACCCCGAGCAGTACGCCGCCAAACTCGCCGGGCTCGGCCTGCCGACCCCGATCGAGGAAATCGCGAACACCGTCGTCACGACGACCCGCTGGCTCCTCGAGAACAAGCCGGGCCTCACCGTCTTCCCGATCTCTGAAGAACCCCTCAAGCGGGCCTTCGCGAAGGCGGGGATCCGGATGAGCGAGAACCCCGAGGAGATCGACGTCGTCGTCGCCTCCTACGACCGGACCTTCGACTACCGCAAGCTCCAGATCGCCTTCGACGCCATCTGGTTCCACAAGCGGGCCGTCCTCATCGCGACGAACCCCGACCGCTTCTGCCCCTTCCCCGGGGGCCGAGGCGAACCCGACTGCGCATCGATCATCGCCGCGATCGAGGCATGCACGAACACGAAGTGCGAAATGGTCGTCGGCAAGCCCGACCCCGTCATGCTCTCCGCCGCACTCGGCGACCTCGACGTCGATCCGGCGAACTGCGTGATGGTCGGCGACCGCATCATGACCGACATCCAAATGGCGGTGAACACGGGCATGCACTCCGCGATGCCCCTCACCGGCGAATCCACCCTCGCCGAGGCGCTCGACCTCGACGACGAGCACCGCCCCACCCACGTCCTCGACCGGATCGACCGGCTCATCCCGCGCGCCATGTGGGACGAGATCGGCTGGAGCGAGGACAACGATCCCATCGTCTGATCCGCGGGACGGCCCCGACCCATGACGCTCGGCCACCCGCACCGCCAGTACCGCTCCTGAGCGGCCAGAAAGGAAGAGACCGAAATGGTTGCACCCGGATACGAAGGCCCCTTCGTGATCGGCTTCGATTACGGCACCGAGTCGTGCCGCGCGGCGATCTTCGACCTCGCCGGCCACCCGATCGCCTTCGCCGCGACCCCCTACAAGACCTACCACCCGCGCCCCGGCCAAGCGGAGCAGAACCCCAGCGACTGGTGGAACGCCCTCGTCGCCTCGACCCGCAAGGTCCTCGACGAGACCGGCATCCCCGCCCGTCACATCGCCGGCATCTCCTACGACGCGACGACGATGACCGTCGTCGCGATGGACGAGAACGGGCGCGAGCTGCGCAACGCGATCATGTGGATGGACGTCCGCGCGACAGAGCAATCGGCCCGCGCCGAAACCATCGACCACTGGGCGCGCCTGTACAACGGCGGCGGCACGATGCCCGCCACCGCCGAGTGGTACCCCTTCAAGGCCGCCTGGCTCAAGGAGAACGAGCCGGAGACCTACAAGCGGGCCCAGCGCCTCGTCGACGCCCCCGAATGGCTCACCTACAAGCTCACCGGCGAGTGGACCCTCAACATCAACTCCGCCGCACTGCGCATGTACTACAACCGCGACAAGGGCGGCTGGCCCGTCGAGTTCTACGAGCACATCGGCTGCGGCGACGTCTTCGAGAAGATCCCCGAGAAGGTCTGCGATCTCGGCGTCCCGATCGGCGGCCTCTCCGTCTCCGCCGCCCAGGAGCTCGGGCTGCTCCCCGGCACCCCGGTCGCCCAGGGCTGCGCGGACGCGTGGGCCGGCCAGATCGGCCTCGGCGTCGTCTCCCCGGGCAAGACCGCCGTCATCACCGGCTCCTCCCACGTCATCACCGGCCAGTCCGGCAGCCCCCTCCACGGCGAAGGCTTCTTCGGCGGCTACACCGACGGAGTCATCCCCGGTCAGTACACCTGCGAGGGCGGCCTCGTCTCCTCCGGCTCAGTCCTCAAATGGTTCAAGGACAATTTCTGCAGGGACATCACCGGCGCCGCCGAGCGCCTCGGCATGAACCCCTACAAGATCCTCGACGAACGCGTCGCCGACATCCCCGTCGGCTCGAACGGTCTCATCATCAACGAGTACTTCCAGGGCAACCGGACGCCCTACACCGATTCCAGGGCGCGCGGCATCATGTGGGGCCTCACCCTCGGCACGACACCCGAGCAGGTCTACCACGCGATCGAGGAGGCGGTCTGCTACGGCACCGCGCACGTCCTCAAGGCCTTCAAGAACGCCGGATTCGCCTCGACCGAGCTCGTCGCCTGCGGCGGCGCCACGAAGTCGCGCGACTGGATGCAGATGCACGCCGACGTCACCGGCCTGCCCGTCACCCTCACCGAGGTCGGCGACGCGGTCGTCCTCGGCTCGTGCATGCTCGCCGCCGTCGGCTCGGGCCAGTACCAGTCGATCCAGGACGCGGCCCGCAACATGGTCCGCGAGACGGCGCGCATCGAGCCCCGGCCCGAGGTCCACGAGGAATACCAGTTCTACCTCGAGAAGTACATGGAGACCTACCCGCAAATGCAGGAGCTCTCCCATCAGATGGTTGATCACCTCGCGTGAACGCCAGGAAAGAGTAACGACATGCCTCAGGAATTGATCGAGCAAGCGCTGAAGACAGCGACGGACACGAAGGACATCCTCTTCGGCACCGACGTCCTCGGCCGCACCGGTGAGCTCTTCGCCCGCGTCTTCCCCGGCGCCCGCGTGCTCGTCGTCGCAGACACCAACACCTTCGCCGCTGCCGGGGAGGAGGTCGTCGCCTCCCTCGTGGCTGCGGGCGTCGCGGCTGCCGAAGAACCCTACGTGTTCCCGGGCACCCCGACCCTGTACGCCGGATATGAGAACGTCGAGATCCTCCGCGAGCACATCCGCCCCCTCGAGAACACCGTCGTGTGCTCGATCGCCTCGGGAACACTCAACGACATCGCAAAACTCGCGTCGGGCGAGCTCGGGCGCCAGTACATGAACGTGTGCACCGCCCCCTCCGTCGACGGCTACGCGTCCTTCGGAGCCTCGATCTCGCGCGACGGCTTCAAGATCACGCGCGAATGCCCGGCCCCCGCCGCCCTCGTCGCCGATCTCCGCGTCATCGCCGCCTCTCCGAAGCGCCTCATCGCGACCGGCTACGGCGACCTCATCGAGAAAATCCCCGCCGGCGCGGACTGGATCCTCGCCGACGAGCTCGGCATCGAAGCGATCGACGACTACGTGTGGTCCCTCGTCCAGGGGCCCCTCCGCGACGCACTCGCAGACCCCGAGCGGATCGGCGAGGGCGATATCGAGGCGATCACCGGGCTCGCCGAGGGCAACATCATGTCGGGCCTCGCGATGCAGGCCGCCCAGTCCTCGCGCCCTGCCTCGGGCGCCGGGCACCAGTTCTCCCACGTGTGGGAGATGGAGGGCCATGGCCTCGACTGGGAGCCCCCGCTCTCGCACGGCATGAAGGTCGGCGTCGGCACGGTCGCCTCCTGCGCGATCTGGGAGGAGGCCCTGAAGATCGACGTCGGGGCGATCGACGTCGAAGCGATCGTCGCCGCGGCCCCGAGCGACGAGGACGTCGAGGCGAAGGTCCGCTCGCTCATGAGCCCACGGATCGTGGACGAAGCCGTCAAGCACACCGTGTTCAAGAACCTTCAGGGCGATGCGCTGCGCGCCCGTCTCGCCGATCTCAAGCGCGTGTGGCCAACGGTCATCGAGCGGGTCCGTCCGCAGCTCATCTCGCCGGATGAAGCCGCCGAGCGACTCGAGAAGGTGGGCGCCCCATTCCACCCGGAAATGATCGGCATCGACATGGCGCGCTTCCGCGAGACTCACATCAAGGCTCAGATGATTCGCTCGCGCTACACCATCCTCGACGCCCTCGTCGACATGGGCCTGCTCGACGCGGTCATTGAGAAGCTCTTCTCCCCCGAGGGCTACTGGGGACGCCACCCCGGCGCCTGACCCCGCAGCTCTCGTGATTCCCGGCCCCGTCTCATCGAGGCGGGGCCGGATCTCCGCAGGGCCCTCCGCCCCGCACGCATTCCCCCACTCGAAGAGGACACCTCATGGTCAACGACGACCCCACGAACACCTACACCATCGGACTCGACTTCGGCACGCTCTCCGTACGGGCCGCAGTCGTGCGCGTGAGCGACGGCGAGGTCCTCGCCGACGCCGTGCGCGAGTACGCGACACCGATCATGGACCGAACGCTCACCGTCGCGGGCGGAGTTCCCCTTCCGCCCGGCTACGCCCTCCAAGTCCCCGGCGACTACCTCACCGCGATGCGCGAGGCGGTGCCCGATGCGATCCGGGCCTCCGGCATCGATGGCTCCCGCATCATCGGCATCGGTCTCGACTGCACCTCGGCCTCGGTGCTCACGACCGACGCTGAAGGCCGCCCGATGTGCGAACACTCCGAGTTCGCCTCCGAACCTCAGGCGTACCTCAAACTGTGGAAGCACCACGGCGCTCAGCAGCAGGCCGACCGTATCGTCGCCCTCGCGAAGGAGCGCGATGAGGAATGGCTCCCCCGCTACGGAGGGATCCTCTCGTCCGAGATGCTCCTCCCGAAATCCCTCGAACTCTTCGAACGCGCTCCCGAGCTCTACGCCCAGACCGCCGAGATCCTCGATCTTGTTGATTGGCTCACCTGGGTGCTGTCCGGCACCCTCGCCTACGCCGCGGGCGACTCCGGATACAAGCGCATGTACCAGAACGGGAAATACCCCGATCCGGATTTCCTTGAGGCGCTCGCGCCCGGGTTCGGGAAGGTCTTCACCGAGAAGATGAGCCACCAGATCGTCCCCCTCGGCTCCTGCGTCGACGGTCTGCGCGAGGAGTGGGCGATCGCCTTCGGCGTCCCCGCCGGGATCGCCGTCGCCGCCGGCAATATCGACGCGCACGTTCAGTGCGTATCCGTCGGCGCGATCGCCCCGGGTCAGCTCACCGGTATTCTCGGCACGTCCTCATGCTGGATCCTCCCCTCGGCGACTCTCGAGGAGGTCCCCGGAGTTTTCGGGGTCGTTGATGGTGGCGTGAGCGAGGGCGCATGGGCCTACGAGGCAGGGCAGTCGGCCGTCGGCGACATCTTCGCCTGGTTCGTTGACTCCTCGGTGCCCGTCTCCTATCTCGAGGAGGCCCGCGTTCGCGACGTGTCGGTCCACGAGGTTCTCACCGAGCGCGCGGCGAAACAGAAGGTCGGGGAGCACGGCCTCATCGCTCTCGACTGGTGGAACGGAAACCGGTCGACCCTCGTCGACTCACAGCTCTCCGGCCTCATGCTCGGGCAGACCCTCCGGACGACCCCGGAGGACCAGTACCGTGCCATCCTCGAATCGACGGCCTTCGGCGCCCGCGTCATCATCGAGAACTTCGAGGCGCACGGAGTACCGGTAGAGGAGATCTTCATCGCCGGCGGCCTGCTGCGGAATTCATTCCTCATGCAGATGTACGCCGATGTCACGCGGCGCCCGCTCAGGACCGCCCGCACCCTCCAGGCGGGCGCCCACGGTTCAGCGATCTTCGCCGCGGTCGCGGCTGGCGCGTACGAGGACGTGGCCGAGGCCGTGAAGGCAATGGCGGGCGTCTCTGAGGTTTCCTATGAACCGAACGAGTCCTCCGCGGTGGCTTACGATGCGCTTTACACGCAGTACAGGAAGCTGTACGACCTGTTCGGACGGGAACTCGAAATGATGCACGACCTTCACGGAGTGCGCGTGGAGGCGCTCAGCGCGAGCGCCCGCTAAGGGGGATGAAAGGCATCATGGACGGCGATCGCGAACTGCTCGTGCTCCGAGCAGCGCAGCTCTACTACTACGAGAACATGACGCAGGACGCGATCGCCGACCGTATGAACTGCACGCGGTGGACAGTCGGCCGTCTCCTCGAAGAGGCCCGTCAATCGGGAATCGTTTCGATCACGATCAATCACCCGAGGGCGCGCGTGCGCGACCTCGAGAAGGAGATCATCTCCAGGTTCGGGATCGTGGAGGCGATCGTCGTCCGCGCACAGGAGTCCCTCGCGGCGACGGGCGCGCTCGTCGCCTCCGCGACGGCGGACTACATCACCGCGATACGCCCGACTCCGCGTTCGCTCGGCATCGCCTGGGGGCGTTCGCTCACCGCGGTCGCACGTGCGATGCCCGACGAGTGGACCTCTGGCCTCGACGTCTACCAGATGTACGGGGGGCTCGTCCGTTCGAACGACGATGAGGTCGCCGATTCGATCGGCCTCATGGCCAGGCGCGGTCACGGTGTCGGTCATATGATCCCCGCTCCGGCGATCGTCACGGACCCCGATCTGGGGATCCGTTTGCGGCGGGAGCCGTCGGTTGCGACAACCCTCGAAGCGGGACCGAGCTCCGATCTCGTCGTCTTCTCCCCCGGGATCCTCGAACCCGAATCGGTTCTCGTCCGTTCGGGTTTTCTCACGGCGCGCGGCATGGACAGGCTCCGCGGCCTCGGCGCAGTCACCGATCTCTTCTCGCATTTCGTCGACGCCGAGGGCAGACCAGTGTCGGCGGAGCTCGAACATCGGACGATCGCCGTCACTCTCGACGCCGTGAAGCGGGCGAAGCGCACGCTCGCGATCGGCTGGGGCCCGAGCAAGGCCCGCCCTCTCGTCGTGTGCATGCGCTCCGGTCTGGCGAAATCCATCATCATCGATGAAGACACGGCTCGGCTAATCCTCGAGCTCGGTGCCTCCGCGTGACCGATCGGGGCGCTCGCCCGCTGAGAATGGTGAAAGCGGCCGCGAACCGAAAGGTTCGAGT
>NZ_JBNOYB010000029.1:0-8287 GCF_050312375.1 Schaalia sp. | reverse complement strand
CCCTGGACAGTCGCACTGCTCCCGGCCCTTTCATCCCCCCGGGTTCGGCCCGTTTGGGGGCGGGGCATGGCTCGGCAGAGGTGCTGTGGGACACCCCGGGTTCGGCCCGTTTGGGGGCGGGGCATGGCTCGGCAGAGGTACTGGAGGACACCCCGGCTTCCGCCCCTTTGTGGGCGGGGCGTGGTTCGGCAGAGGTGCTGGAGGACACCCCCGGGTTCCGCCCCTTTGATTGCGGGGGCGTCTGTTCGGGCGTCGCGGGCTGTCGGTTGGGTGCCGTCTTGTCTGTTTGCGGCTTGACTCAGCCCCTTCGCTTCGCCATTCCGAGCAGGCTCGTCATGTCCTCGGGTTTGCCTGCGCCGGTGGCGGCGCTTGGCGACAAGTCGGACCTTCTGGCTTCTGGCTTTGACTACAAGTCGGACCTTCTGGCTTCCGGCTTTGACTACAAGTCGGACCTTCTGACTTCTGGCTTTGACTACAAGCCGGACGAACTGAAGAGGATTCGGGGAAATATCCGAAGAAACGTATAGCAATGTCCGACTTGTTGCCGGTGCGGGGCGGACAAGGGAGCAGCGAGGTCCGACTTGTTGCCGAGGTGAGGGCGAGTGAACTGGGGAGGTGTCTGACTTATTGCCGAGGTGAGGGCGAGTGAACTGGGGAGGTGTCCGACTTGTTGCCGAGGTGAGGGCGAGGGGGCCGGGGAGGCGAGGGGGGCGGAGTCCTCATCGCCTCGTATCTCGTGGAAGTCGTCTGTCTGAATCGCGGCCCGTCACCTTCGGGCGATCCTGCGGCGCGCGGAAATGATGTCCAGGATCTGTTCGACCACGCTATCCGGACGATGGAGGTCTGACCAGCGCACGCGAATCACCGTCCATCCGGCTTGGACGAGGAGGCGCTCCCGGCGTCTCTCAGCTTCTGCGGATCGGTGGACCTCCTCCAGGGTCGAGCCGTACTTGGCACGTCCGTCGAATTCGATTGCGAGTCCGAGTTCGGGGATCGCGATGTCGATGAAGGCATGCGTCCCGCGGACCTCGACGTGGACTTGGGTTTCGATTCCGCGTACTCCCGCTTCGACCAAGAGCCACAGGAGCCATGCCTCTCCGATCGATTCGCAGCCGGCATCTGCTGTTGCGAGGATCTTCCGCGCCTGCTTACGGCGTGCGGACCGAGTGGGCAGAGGTGCGAGCGCGTCGAGCGCGGATGCTCTGAGGGATCGCGTCGATTCGGGTAGCGGACGTTCTCCGGGTCGAAGATCGAGCAGCGCTCGGTACCCGAAACAGGCGAGGATGAACGCCATTCGCGGCGGGTGCAGGAATGCTGCGGAGAAGGTCGCGTGCGCGATGCTCTGAACGCGCACGCCGTGCTTGCGCGTCGCCCGCACTCGAGTGTGGGCGACATCCGTGAATCGCACTTCGATCTTCGGAGCGACGACTTCGACGCCCAGGATGACCGCGGGCAGTTCGAGAGGAGCCCGTGATGATGTGGATGATCGAGCGAATGCGATGCTCCCGCGCAACTCTGCCTCGAGTGGCTCGGGAAGGTCGAGACCGTGGATGAGCAGCGCGCTGCGACCGATGGCGATTGCTGAGGGTCTCATGCGTGCGACGGCGAAGATCCGTGCGATTTCAACAGCGCGGCGCTTCTTCCATCTGGAGTCGAGGGATTCCAGATAAGGGCCTTCAAGATATGCGCCGCGAGCGATGCGAATGCAGGGGACTTGAATGCGGTCTCGACGCTCCCGAGAGCGACCGGTGATATGGAGATGCTCGAGCACCTCGCGGATGGGGAGAGCTTCCATGCACCGAGGATGCGACTGGATGACAGAAGCGGGATAGGGGAGTGCGCCCGTCTGTGGATAAGTTCCGGCATCCAAGCGGTGGTGACAAGTCGGACTCTCTGCTGGTGGGGTCTGGCGATAAGTCGGGCTCTCTGGATTTTGGAGGTGGTGACAAGTCGGACTCTCTGCTGGTGGGGTCTGACGACAAGTTGGACTTTCTGGATTTCGGAGGTGGCGGCAAATCGGACGAACTGAAGAGGAATTGGGGAAATATCCGAGGAGGTGCATGGCAATGTCCGAGTTGTTGCCAGCGCAGGCCGGGGAGACGTCCGACTTGTTGTCAGGGCGGGCTGGACAGGGGTGCGGTGGGGTCCGACTTGTTGCCAGCGCGGGGCCGGCAGAGGAGTAGCGGGGTCCGAGTCGCTGGCGATGAAGGTCCGGGCGCCCCTGCGGAGGGGCCCGTGGTCCGAGTGACCCCAGGGCGGGAGAGCCGAAGACTGCAGGCATCCGATCCGTTACCGCCCTGAAGCTCCTGGGCGCGGAAGCGCCGGCCCGGCCGATGGCCCGAGCGGGCCCTGTCCTCGGGAAACGCAATATGAATACTTCCGTCCGGGCCCGTACCATGGGGGTTCGGAACTTCGAGCCCGGTGCCACAGCTATCCAGGAGGAGACATGGCGGACGAATCGCGTCGACGCAAGGTTCAAGACAGGATCCAGCAGACCGTCGCCAGTATGCTCGGTCGGCGGATCAAGGATCCGCGCCTGGGTTTCGTCACGATCACGGATGTGCGTGTGACGGGCGATCTTCAGCACGCGTCGATCTTCTACACCGTGCTCGGGGATGATGAGGATCGCAAGGCCACGGCTCGCGCCTTCGAATCCGCGAAGGGCATCATCCGTTCCGAGATCGGCAAGGCGCTGGGCATTCGCCTGACCCCTTCGATCGAGTTCCTCCTCGATGCGCTGCCGGAATCGGCCGCGGCGATCGAAGGCGCCCTCGCGGTGGCGAAGGCTCGCGATGAGGAGATCGCCAGGCTCGCCGAAGGGGCGCAGTACGCGGGCGAGGAGGACCCCTATCGCCATGAGGGTGATGAGCTCGAGGACGCCCCCGCCGAGTACGAAAGCGAGTACGAAAGCGAGTACGAACCCGAGGATGGAACCGAGGACGGAGCCGCCGTCGATGAGGACGACGAAAAGACCGACGCGCACGAGGGCGGCGATCGCTGACGATGGCGAAGCGCCCCGATCGCTCGGTTCCCGGGATCGTCGTCGTTGACAAGCCTTCGGGTCTGACGAGCCACGATGTCGTTTCACGCATGCGGAGGATGGCGCATACCCGCAAGGTGGGTCACGCGGGCACGCTCGACCCGATGGCGACCGGCGTCCTCATTCTGGGAGTCGGGAAGGCGACCCGGCTGCTGACGTGGATCACGGGCCATGAGAAGTCGTACACGGCGACGATCCGTTTCGGTGCGACGACTCTGAGCGATGATGCCCAGGGCGAGCTGCTCGAGGCGCGCGGGTGCGCGTCCATTGACGAGGGCGCCCTCGAGTCTGCGATGGGGGAGCTGAGGGGCCGGATCGATCAGGTCCCTTCGACCGTGTCGGCGAAGAGGATCGCGGGGAAGAGGGCTTACGCACTGGTCCGCGAGGGCGCGGAGGTCGAGCTGGCGGCGAACAGCGTGACGGTCCACCGTTTCGAAAGGGTGTCGCCCCTGCGAGGCGCGGTGCTCGACGGCCCCGATGGGCCGATCGGGGTGGTCGATGTCGATGTCGAGGTGGAGTGCTCCTCGGGAACGTATGTGCGTGCGCTTGCGCGCGACCTCGGCGAGGCTTTGGGGTGCGGCGCGCATTTGACGGCCCTGAGGCGCACGCGCGTCGGCGTCTTCTCCCTCGAGGATGCGAGGCCGCTCGCGGACCTCGAGGCGGAAGCCGGACGTGCGTTCGGCGGGGAGCCGGGAGGCGGCGCTGAAACGGGCGCTCCGAACGCTGAAACGGCGGTTCTCGGCGCCGAAGCGGTCGTTCCCGGCGGCGGAGCGACCGCCCTCGAGGGCGGGAGCCGGACTGAAACCCGCCCATCGGCCCCGCGCGGTGAGCCCTCGCCCTGCGGCGGGCCGTGCGACCCCGAGCCCGCTCCGGGCCTCATCCCCCTGGCCGATGCGGTTCGGATGCTCTTCCCCGCCCTCGTCCTCGATGAGCGAGAAGCGGGACGTTTCGCCCACGGCCAGGCCCCATCGCGGCCCGTGGAAGATGCGAACACGATCCCCGGACACCGCGATGAGCGGATCGTCGGCGCTTTCAACGCGGCGGGAGAGGTCCTCGGCCTGCTCGAGGCGCGCAAGGGGCGCTTCGCCACACTGACCGTCTTCCAAGGAGCGGCGCAATGAAGATCTGGTACGAGCTCGCACAGGTGCCGGGCGACCAGCGTTCTGTGGTGACGATCGGCAATTTCGACGGGATGCACAACGGGCACCGCCGGGTGGTCGCCTCCTGCGTGGAGCGCGCCGCGCGCCGCGGGGCCGAGGCCGTGGCGGTGACCTTCGATCCGCATCCGACCCAGGTGCACCGGCCCGAGCTGGGGCTCGAACTCATCTCGCCCCTGCGCGACAGGCTCGATGCGATGGCGGCCTCGGGTCTCGACGGGACCCTGGTCGTCCATTACGACGCCTCGGTGTACTCCCTGGAGGCCGAGGAGTTCGTCGAGGAGTTCCTCGTGGATCGCCTCGGCGCGATCGAGGTCGTCGTCGGTCAGGACTTCCGTTTCGGACGGGGGAACTCGGGCACGGTCGACACCCTGCGCGAACTGGGGCGCCGCTACGGTTTCGACGTGACGATGGTGACGGACATCGAGGCGCCGGAGGGCCGGCGCTGGTCGTCCTCCTGGGTGCGCGAACTGCTCGAGGTCGGTGACGTCGCGGGAGCCGCGCGGGTACTCGGGCACCTGCATCGCATCCGCGGCACGGTCGAGCACGGCTTCAAACGGGGGCGCGAGCTGGGTTTCCCGACGGCGAATCTGGGCGGCGGCATCGAGGGCGTCGTGCCCGGTGACGGCGTGTACGCCGGGTGGCTGGTGCGGGCAGTGCCGGGCACCCAGTCGGCGGAGTTCCTCCCCGCGGCGATCTCGGTGGGCACGAACCCGCAGTTCGAGGGCGTGGAGCGGACGGTCGAGGCGCACGTGCTGGGCCGTTCGGATCTCAACCTGTACGGGGAGAGGATCGCGGTGACCTTCGTCGCGCGGATCCGCTCGATGATGTCCTTCGACTCCGTTGAGGATCTGCTCCGGCGAATGGATGACGATCTGAGGCAGACGGCCTACGTCCTGGGGATCGCGGTGGCGACGCGCGTGGATCCCGCTGCGGTGACCGCTCGTTGAGCGGGGGGACGAGGGCGACGCGCCCGCGCGAGTGTCGGATCGCACAGGCTCTGGGCCGTGAAGGGCGTCACCTGCGCTGAAGTCGGGCGCCGGGCCCGTGCTAGCCTTGAAAGGCCGTCAGAACGGCCGCGGATTCCAAGCGGCGGGGACAAGCCCCGGCGCTCCGTGCAACGAGTGACTGAAGGAGAAGCCCGTGCCGCTGAGCAAGGACGTCAAGGACCAGATCATCGCCGAGTATGCGACCCACGAGGGCGACACCGGTTCCCCCGAGGTGCAGATCGCGCTGCTCACCCAGCGCATCAAGGATCTGACCGAGCACTTCAAGTACCACACGCACGACCACCACTCGCGTCGCGGCCTCCTGCTGCTCGTCGGTCGTCGTCGCCGTCTCCTCGGCTACCTGGCCTCGATCGACATCGAGCGCTACCGCTCGCTCATCGAGCGTCTCGGCCTGCGCCGCTGAGCCCGTCCGGCCCGATCCCCCGTCGGGGACCGGGCCGGAGCACTATGCGCGGGGCGCTGTGAACGGCGCGCCCGGCGCATGGAGAAGTACCGCCGAATCCCGTTCATCGATCGCGCACGAGCCGCCGGTTTTCGACAGTGGTTCACGGACCTCCCCGATCCTGGGATCGGTGGGATCGACGCCGTGGACTTCGATCGAAGGCCGAAGCGAGGCGCGAAGTCCCTTCCCCCTTCGAAAAGGAGAAAAGCCACCATGATGGAAGGCTCCGACATCATCGCCGCAGAGGCGATCATCGACAACGGCCGTTTCGGGAAGCGCACCGTGCGCTTCGAGACCGGCCGTCTCGCCAAGCAGGCCGCGGGCTCCGCCCTCGCCTACCTGGATGACGAGACCACGGTCCTCTCGGCCACCACCGTCGGCAAGAACCCGAAGGACCAGTTCGACTTCTTCCCGCTCACCGTCGACGTCGAGGAGCGCGCCTACGCCGCGGGCCGCATCCCCGGCTCCTTCTTCCGCCGCGAGGGCCGCGCCGGCACCGAGGCGATCCTCGCCGCGCGCCTCATCGACCGCCCGCTGCGCCCCGGCTTCGTCAAGGGCCTGCGCAATGAGGTCCAGGTCGTCGAGACGGTCCTGACCGTCCACCCCGATGACGCCTACGACGTCCTGGCGATCAACGCCGCTTCCATGTCGACCCAGATCGCGGGCCTTCCCTTCACCGGTCCGATCGGCGGCACCCGTCTCGCCCTCATCGACGGCCAGTGGGTCGCCTTCCCGCGCTGGTCAGAGCTCGAGCGCTCGGTCTTCAACATCGTCGTCGCCGGCCGCATCGTGACGGCCGAGGACGGCTCCGAGGACGTCGCGATCATGATGGTCGAGGCCGGCGGCGGCAAGAACCAGTGGGATCTCATCCAGGCCGGCGCGACCGCCCCGACCGAGGACGTCGTGGCCGACGGCCTCGAGGCCGCCAAGCCCTTCATCAAGGTCCTGTGCGAGGCCCAGATCGAGGTCGCCAAGTCCGCCTCGAAGGAGACCGCCGAGTTCCCGCTCTTCATCGACTACACCGATGAGCAGTACGCGGCCGTGGAGTCCTGGGTGGGCGACAAGCTCGCGAAGGCGCTGCTCACCGAGGGCAAGCTCGCCCGCGACGAGGCCGTCGACGCCGTGAAGGCCGAGATGCTCGCCGCTCTGGCCGAGTCGCACCCCGAGCAGGAGAAGGAGCTCAAGGCCGCCTTCCGCTCGCTCGAGAAGTACACGATCCGTCAGCGCACGCTCCGCGAGGAGATCCGCATGGACGGCCGCACCCCGCGTCAGATCCGTTCGCTGTCGGCCGAGGTCGAGGTCCTGCCGCGCGTTCACGGTTCGGCGCTCTTCCAGCGCGGCGAGACCCAGATCCTCGGCGTGACGACCCTGGCGATGCTCCGCATGGAGCAGCAGCTCGACAACCTTTCGCCGGTGACCGCCAAGCGCTACATGCACCAATACAACTTCGCGCCCTTCTCGACCGGTGAGACCGGCCGTGTGGGCGCCCCGAAGCGCCGCGAGATCGGCCACGGCGATCTCGCCGAGCGCGCCCTCATCCCGGTCCTGCCCTCGCGTGAGGAGTTCCCCTACGCGATCCGCCAGGTCTCGGAGACGATGGGTTCGAACGGCTCGTCCTCGATGGGCTCGGTGTGCGCGTCGACCCTGTCGCTCCTCCAGGCGGGCGTGCCGCTGCGCGCCCCCGTCGCGGGCATCGCGATGGGCCTCATGACCGGCGAGGTCGACGGCGTGAAGAAGGCCGTGACCCTCACCGACATCCTCGGCGCCGAGGACGGTTTCGGCGACATGGACTTCAAGGTCGCGGGCACGAAGGACTTCATCACGGCCCTTCAGCTCGATACGAAGCTCGACGGCATCGACTCGCAGGTTCTGCGCGGGGCCCTCGCCCAGGCGCGCGATGCGCGCCTCGAGATCCTCAACCTCATCAACATGGCGATCGACGGCCCCGATGAGATGAGCCCGAATGCTCCTCGCATCATCACCGTCCAGGTCCCGGTGGACAAGATCGGCGAGGTCATCGGCCCGAAGGGCAAGATGATCAACCAGATCCAGGAGGACACGGGCGCGGACGTCACGATCGAGGACGACGGCACCGTCTACATCGCGTCGACCTCCGGCGAGTTCGCCGAGGCCGCGCGCCAGATGGTCAACCAGATCGCGAACCCGCAGATGCCCGAGGTCGGCGAGCGTTTCATCGGGACGGTCGTGAAGACGACCTCCTTCGGCGCCTTCGTCTCCCTCACGCCGGGCAAGGACGGCCTGCTCCACATCTCGCAGGTGCGCCGCCTGGTCGGCGGCAAGCGCGTGGAGTCGGTCGAGGACGTCCTTCAGGTCGGCCAGCAGGTCGAGGTCGAGATCGCTGAGATCGGCGATCGCGGCAAGCTGAGCCTGCACGCGGTCCTCGATGAGGCCGCTGCCGCCGCCGAGGCCGAGGCCGCCGGTGAGGAGAAGTCCGAGCGCCCGGAGCGTGCGGAGCGCCGCGAACGTTCCGAGCGCCGTGAGCGCCGCCCGCGCACCCGTACGCGCCGCAAGCGCGAGGACGAGGGCGAGGCGCCGGCGTCGGATCCGAGCGAGGACTGATCCTCGGATTCCGATGAGGCGCTGAGCGTCCGATTCGACTGCGGAGGGCCGGGAGCGA
>NZ_JBNOYB010000028.1:0-8786 GCF_050312375.1 Schaalia sp. | reverse complement strand
GGCGATGGGCCCGAGCAAGCACCGGTTTCAGCGCTTGCGCAGGCTGAGCGCGGCTCCCGCGAGCGCGAGGGCGAGGACGCCCACGATGAACCCGGAGCCGTCAACACCGGTCTTGGCAAGAGCCTGAGTCGTGGGCGTGGGCGCGGGCGCGGGAGCAGGGGCGGGCTCGGGTGCGAGCGCCGTGATCGGGCACGGCAGGTCCCGCGTCTGCCCGTCCGCGGTGGTGACCCTCAGGACGATGTCCGTGCACTTGCTCCCCTTGAGTGCCGGATCGGCGCATTCGGAGACGAGCGTCCCGGCGGGGATGCGGATCCCCTTCAGGACCGCGGTCCCGGTGTCGGGGAGCTCGGCGGCGATGGCCGGGTCGACGTCCTGGCTCGCGAGGGTCGTGAAGGATCCATCGGGCATCTTGACGAGGGCGCTCACGGTCTTGGCCGCGGCTCCGCTCCCCTGCTCGCTGGTCGCCGAGAAGAGGAGACCGGCCAGGGAGATCGTCATCGAGCCGTCCTCCTCGACCTTGCCGGAGACTCCCACCTGGCGCTTGGCGAGGTCGGCCTTCGCGGGGGTCCCCTTGTCCGCGAGCTCCTTGAGGTAGGTCGAGGTCGCGGTCCGGTCGAGGATGCCGGTGTTCGTCATCGGCGCTTCGGACAGGACCGTGAAGCCGTCGCCCCCCGCGAGGAGGAAGGAGTTCGAGGCGACGACGACGGGGTCGTCCGCTCCGAGCTGGACGCCGTCGACGAAGAGGCAGGAGATGACCCGCGAGCGGGCGTCATCAATCTGATTCTGAAGGCTCTTGATGAGCTCGGGGCGCTCTTCCTTGGGGAGGCCGCTGATCTGCTTCCAGTACCCCTCGAGCTCGGCGACCGCCGCCTGGTCGAGGCAGACCTTCACGTTGTCGGACACGCCCAGCATGAGCGCCGAGCGTGAGGTCGCGGGCTGGAACTGCTGGGCGAGGACCCTCTTGAGCTGGTCCGCCGTGTAGGTCCCGTAGCCCATCTCATTGCCGAAGGGCTGGACCGTGAAGCTCTGCCCCTCGGTGAGGTCGCCCGCCGCGTAATCCGCGCGCACGCCACCGGGGTTCATGAGGCCGACGCGGTGCACGGCATCCGGGACGATCCCGCCGACCCAGGAGCGGAAGGAGTCGGCGAGGAGGTTGGATGCGGTGGATTCCGTGGAGCGGTTCGCCCCCGTGTCCGTACCGGTGTTCGTGCCCCGCAGGAAATCCGAGCCGAGCTGCGCGACGACCGCCTTACCGGCCGCTTCCGACTCGGTCTTCGCCTTGGCGACGATGGCCGCGACCTCCGGGTGGCTCACGCAATCCGAGGCGCTCAGGTCCTTGTTCTCGGCGGTGACGGCCGCGATGGTCCACTCGTCCTCGGCGTTCTTCTTCAGGGAGAAGGAGATCTTTCCGAGGAGGGCGCCGTAATTCGCGGGCTGGACGACGGCGAAGGGCTTCCCGGAACGGTCGATGACCTGCGCGTATTCCAGGTGGGAATGGCCGCCGACGAAAGCGTCGACATCATTGGAGAAGCTGTTCGCGTTGAGAGCGCCGTCCATGTGGGCCAGGACGACCACGAGATCGACTCCAGCGGCCTTGAGCTCGGCCGCCCGGGCGTTCGCGGTTTCCACGGTCGGCGCGATCGTCAGCCCCGAAAGGGCGGAGGCCGACACGAGCGTCGGGAGTTCCTCTGTGACCAGGCCGATGAATGCGATCCTCACGCCGGCGACGTCCTTGATGAAGGTGCCCTTTCCGGCGCCCTCGGCGCTCAGGACGTCGTTGCCCGTGACGTTCGCCGACAGGACCGGGGCGTCCATGGCCGGGATGATGCGCCCCGCGAGATCGGTGATCCCCTGATCGAACTCGTGATTGCCCGCCGCGGTGACGTCGAGCTTCATCGCGTTGAGGACGTCGATCGTCGGCTGGTCCTTGAGGATGGAGGAGATGTAGGCGGAACCGCCCACATTGTCCCCGTTGGAGACGAAGAGGGTGTTCGCGTTCGCCGCGCGCGCCTTGTCGACCTCGCAGGCCAGGGTCTGCGCACCGGGCTCCTTGACGGCGCCGGTCTTCTTGTCGACGACCCTTTCGATGTGCCCGTGGAAGTCGGTGATCGCAAGAAGATCGAGAGTCATCGACTCTCCGGGCGCGCGGGCCGCCTCGGGAGCGGGAGCCGCGTCGACGGGCGTTTCGGCGGCCGCCGAAGAGCCCTCGGGAGCCGGATCAGCTCCGGTCCCGCTCTGCGGGGCCTCCGCCGAAACGGGCGCGGACTGCGGGGCGTCGAGCGGTGCGGCGTCCTGCGCGAGGGCGGGCGTCGCCGCAGAGAATATGAGCGCGCTCGCCGCCAGAAGGGAAATGGGAACTCTGCGTGTCATGGGACTCCTCTTCGAATCGCTGAGTAGCATCGCCTCCCCCGGAGGGGTGGCTTCACATGCTACTCGCCCTCGGACGCTCCCCGGCAGCGTTGAGAAAAAGCGGTCCCGCCCTCGTCGATGACGAGGACGGGACCGGAGGCCGCGGTCTCACTGGCCGTTGAAGGTGAACTTGCGTTCCTTGCCCTCGCCCTCGACGCCGACGGTGACGACCTGACCGGCGGTGATCTCCCCGAAGAGGATCCTCTCCGACAGGGCGTCCTCAATCTCCCGCTGGATCGCGCGGCGCAGGGGACGGGCGCCGAGCACCGGATCGAAGCCGAGGTCGGCGAGCAGGTCGCGAGCCGCGTCGGTGAGCTGCAGGCGCATGTCCTGAGCCTCCATGCGCTTGGCGAGCTTGGCGATCATGAGGTCGACGATGAGCTTGATCTGCTCCTTGTCGAGCGGCGGGAACACGATCGTGTCGTCGACGCGGTTGAGGAACTCGGGGCGGAAGTGCTGCTTGAGTTCTTCCGCGACCTTCGCTTTCATGCGCGAGTAGTCGTGCGTCATGTTCTCGGCTGACTGGAATCCCGTGAGGACCCCCTTGTTGATGTCGCGCGTGCCCAAGTTCGTCGTCATGATGATGACGGTGTTCTTGAAATCGACCTTGCGGCCCTGGGAGTCGGTGAGGCGGCCCTCCTCGAGGATCTGGAGGAGCGAGTTGAAGATGTCCGGGTGCGCCTTCTCGACCTCGTCGAAGAGGACGACGGAGAAGGGCTTGCGGCGCACCTTCTCGGTGAGCTGACCGCCCTCGTCGTAGCCGACGTAGCCGGGAGGGGCGCCGAAGAGGCGCGACGCCGTGTGCTTCTCGGAGAACTCCGACATGTCGAGCTGGATGAGCGCGTCCTCGTCGCCGAAGAGGAATTCGGCGAGCGCCTTGGCCAGCTCGGTCTTACCGACGCCGGTCGGGCCGGCGAAGATGAAGGAGCCGCCCGGACGGTTCGGGTCCTTCAGGCCCGAACGGGTGCGGCGGATCGACTGGCTGAGGGCGCGCACGGCCTCGTCCTGACCGATGACGCGCTTGTGCAGCTCCTCCTCCATCTTGAGGAGCTTCGTCGTCTCGGTCTGGGTGAGCTTGAAGACCGGGATGCCGGTCGACATCGCGAGGACCTCGGCGATCTCCTCCTCGGTGACCTCGGCGATCTCGTCGCTCTCACCGCCCTTCCAGGCGGCCTCGCGCGCCTTGCGCTCCTCGCCGAGCTTCGACTCCTCGTCGCGCAGCGCCGCCGCCTTCTCGAAGTCCTGGTCGTCGATCGCGGACTCCTTGTTGCGGCGGACCTCGGCGATCCTCTCGTCGAGTTCGCGCAGCTCCGGCGGGGCGGTCATGCGGCGGATGCGCAGGCGGGCGCCCGCCTCATCGACGAGGTCGATCGCCTTGTCCGGCAGGAAGCGATCGGAGATGTAGCGGTCCGCGAGCTCGGCCGCCGCTTCGATCGCCTGGTCGGTGATGATGACGCGGTGGTGCGCCTCGTAGCGGTCGCGCAGGCCCGTCAGGATCGCAACGGTCTCCTCGACGCTCGGCTCGTCGACCTTCACCGGCTGGAAACGGCGCTCGAGGGCGGCGTCCTTCTCGATGTACTTGCGGTACTCGTCGTTGGTGGTCGCGCCGATCGTCTGGAGCTCGCCGCGGGCCAGCATGGGCTTGAGCATCTGGGCGGCGTCGATCGAGCCCTCGGCGGCGCCCGCCCCGACGAGGGTGTGGATCTCGTCGATGAAGAGGATGATGTCCCCGCGCGTGCGGATCTCCTTGAGGACCTTCTTCAAGCGCTCCTCGAAGTCGCCGCGGTAGCGCGAACCCGCGACCAGGGAGCCCATGTCGAGGCTGTAGATCTGCTTGTCCTTGATCGTCTCGGGGACGTCTCCGTGGACGATCGCCTGGGCGAGGCCCTCGACGACGGCGGTCTTGCCGACGCCCGGCTCGCCGATGAGGACCGGGTTGTTCTTCGTGCGGCGCGAGAGGACCTGCATGACGCGCTCCATCTCGGTGCGGCGCCCGATCACGGGGTCGAGCTTGTTCTCGCGCGCAGCCTGGGTGAGGTTGCGGCCGAACTGCTCGAGGATCGCGGAGTTCGCGCGATCCGGCCCGCCCGATCCTCCGACTCCCGCGCCCACGGACTCGCGGCCCTCGCCCTCGCCGCGCTGGTAGCCGGAGAGGAGCTGGATGACCGTCTGGCGCACCTGCGCGAGGTCCGCGCCGAGCTTGGTGAGCACCTGCGTCGCCGTGCCCTCGCCCTCTTTGAGGAGGCCGAGGAGGAGGTGCTCGGTCCCGATGTAGTTGTGGCCGAGCTGAAGGGCCTCGCGCAGGGAGAGTTCGAAGACCCTCTTCGCGCGCGGGGTGAAGGGGATGTGCCCTTCGACCGGCTTCTCGCCCTCGCCGAGGAGCTCGACGACCGCCTCGCGGACCGCGTCGCCCTTGATGTCCATCATTTCGAGGGCTTTGGCTGCGACGCCCTCGCCTTCGCTGATGAGGCCGAGGAGGATGTGCTCGGTCCCGATGTAGTTGTGCTTGAGACCGCGGGCCTCGTCCTGCGCGAGGACGACGACGCGGCGCGCGCGGTCGGTGAAGCGTTCGAACATCACGTGTTCCCTTCGACGGGCCCTCGCTGTCGCGGGCGGGCCTTCGTGCGAACTCCGCGCGTGCGGAGTTCTCGACTGGTTCCCACACTAGGTGCCCGCCGAGCCGGATGCGCGTTAGTTCGCCCAGGGCGTGACGGCCCCGGGGAGGGCGGGTTGTGGACGGCGAGCGTCCTCAGGCTTCGACGAGGACGGTGAAGGGCCCGTCGTTGACGAGCTCGACCTGCATCATGGCTCCGAAGCGCCCGGTCGCAACCTCGAGGCCGCGGCCGCGCAGATCCGCCACGACCGCGTCGACGAGCGGCTCGGCCTCGGGGCCCGGAGCGGCCTGCGACCAGGAGGGGCGCCGTCCCTTGCGGGTGTCCCCGTAGAGGGTGAACTGGCTGACGACGAGGACGGGGGCGCCGGCTTCTGAGACGGACGCCTCGTCCTCGAGGATGCGCAGCTCGGCGATCTTCCGGGCGACGGTGGCGGCCTGCTCGGGGCCGTCGCCGCGTTTGACGCCGAGGAGCACCATGAGACCCGGCCCCCGGATCTCGCCGACGATGCGGTCCTCGACGCTGACCGAGGCGCGTAAGACGCGCTGGATGACGGCCCTCATCAGCGGGCCCCCAGTCCGCCGAGGCCGCCGATCGAGGACGCGTCGTGCCGGCGCAGCGCCGGATTGGCGAGGCCGGCGCCGGGGCGGACGGCCGGGGAGATCGAGGACTTCCCGTCGATGGGGACGATGAGTTCCTGCGCGGCGGCGATGCCGTCGAGGTCGAAGACCGCGTCGGCGGGGACGTTGCGCGCGAGGAGAGCCAGGGCGATCGGGCCGAGCTCCGCGTGGCGCGCCACCGAGGTCACCACCCCGAGCGTTCGCCCCTTGAGGCGGATCGTCTCACCGCGCTCGGGCAAGTCCCCTCTGGAGCCGTCGAGCTGGAGGAAGACGAGCCTGCGCGGCGGGCGCCCGAGATTGATGACGCGCGCGACCGACTCCTGGCCGCGGTAGCAGCCCTTGTCCGTGTGGACGGCGGTGCGCAGCCAATCGAGTTCGGCCGGGATCGAACGGGAGTCCGTTTCGAATCCGAGGCGGGGGCGCCAGGCGGCGATGCGCATCGCCTCCCAGGCGAGGAGCCCGGCGGGGCGGCGCTTCGCGTCGGCTCCGAGCCACGCCTCGACGAACTCGCCCGCTCGCGATTCATCGACGAGGTGCAGGCGCATCCGGGACGCGGCTCCCGGGTGGACGCCCCGGAAGTACTCGGCCCCGCCCTCGGCGACACCGGGCCACGGATCCGCCCAGGTGAGCACGTGCCCCGGAAGGCCGTCCGCGGTGTCGGCGTCCGAACCCGCGGTCGCGAAAACGCTGAGGTCCTCACGCAGGCGGACCTCGACGCGCAGGGCGAAGCGCATGGAGTCGAGGAATGCGGCGAGATCCGGAGCGTCACCGCCTTCGGTGATGAGGTGGGTCGCCGCACCGTCGTCGAGGACGGCGGCGGCGTGTTCGATGCGGCCCTGCGGGTCGAGGACGAGGAGTTCGCGCGAGTCCCCCGGGCCCATTCCCGTGATGACCTGCGTCGTGATCGAGGTGAGCCAGGTCTGCCGGTCGGGGCCGGCGACCGTGACGACGCTCAGATCGGAGCGATCGACGAGTCCGCGCCCGGCTTCGAGCGCCCACTGCTCGCCCGAGGGATCGCCGTAGTGCCAGGCGACGGGGCGGGGCGAGGGCGGCGCATCGTCGGCGCAGGCGCCGGGTCCGGCGCCGGACTCATCGCTCTCATCGCTGTCGAGAACCGCGCCGGGCAGGAGCGTCATCGGCGAGGCCCGGTGGTCGTCGTTTGCGGGGTGCTCACACAAGGAAGCCGTCCTCGGTGTCGTGATCGATGCCGTCGATCTCCTCACCGGACTCGGTGGTCGCCTGAGCGGTTCGCATGAGACGGCCGGAGTATTCGACCTCCGTCTCGGCCCCCGCGAGCGTGCGCTCCTGGGTCCACATGAGTTCACCGGCAACCAGGCCGTACATGCGGTCGAGATGCTGGACGTCCTCGGCGCCCGCGCCCCTGGCGATCGCGTCGGAGACCATCTGGACGCGCGGACCGACGCCGACACCCGCCCACAGCACGGCGAGGCCGTTCATCGTCGCCGAACTCGCGGTGAATTCGCGCGGCGCGTACTGCCCGGGAAGGGGCGGCTCGCCGGTCGAAGGCATGACCGAGATGTAGGCGGTCTCCTCCCAGAGGAGCTCTCCCCTGCCGATGCGGCTCAGGCCCGTCGGGGCGTCCCAGGTCGGGTCGATCTGCGCGTCGCGGGCGGGAAGGCCCTCGTAGACGGATGTCGTGAAGAGCATCTGCTCACCGCGGATCTCGGCGCGGATCTCCTCGATGACGGCGGTGTCGGGGGCGTCGCCGGCGACGGCGCGCATGCCCCAGCCCTTCCACGTTCCGAGCATCCAGGCGAGCGGGGCGAGGCGGGCGGGCAGGTCAGCGGGAATGACGATCATGCGACCAGCCTAGGTCGCGCCGGCCCGGGTCGCGAAGCGAGCCCGCGAGGGTCGCGTCTCAGATCCCGCCGATGCGCACGAGCGCGTAGATCGGGATCGCCGCGATGAGGAACTTGGCGGCTCCTCGTGAGATCGTCCCGAGCGGGGGGCGTCGGGCGAGGTGATCGCCGAGGACGCCGTCGACCACGATGACGGCGAGCGCGATCGTCGTGCCCGCGGCCACGCCGACGATCGCGAAGGCCACTGGTCGGCCGAGGGACTGGGCGACGCCGGGCAGGATGATCGGCATGAGCGAGGTCGCGCGGCCGAGCTGGTAGGCGAGGAGCGATGTGGCGATGCCGGTGAGGACCCCGGTGCCGAGGGCGCTGAAGGACTGGGCGCGGAAGGTCCGGCCGATCTGGTCCCCCCAGACGACGACGGCGATGATCGCCGATGTGAGGGGGACGAGAATCCCCCAGTTCTCGAGGACGTCGATGGCGGTCCAGGCGGTTCCCCCGCCGATGAGGACGAGCAGGGACATGGCCGAAGCCAGGGACAGCGTCGTCGGGCGGGTCGCGGTCTGCGGTCTCGCCCTGCGATGGGCCGGGGGCTCGGGGGCTTCGGTCTTGCGCAGTTCCGGCAGGGAGTGCTCCCGGGGCGCCGGCGCGGAGAAGATCGTCGCCGCGAGGGTCGCGACCACCGCGATCCCGAGGATCGGCACGGCGTTCCCCAGGTCTCCTGTCGCTGCGACGACGACGGGGAGGACGGCCGAGGTGCCGGCGAGCATGAGCGTCGTGGCGATGGGCAGTTCGATGCCGGTGAGCGCCGACCATCCGAGGACGAGGGCGATGCCCGCGAGTCCGATCACAGCGCCCAGGGTCCAGGCGCTGCCCGAGATGAGCCAGGTGAGGACGGCCAGCAGTGAGAGCGTCATGACGGTGAAGGCGGAGAGCCTCATTCCGGGCCTGCGCCGCAGGTCGTCCTGGGCGAGGGCGTCGATCATGCCGAGCATGCCCTGAGCCCTCTTGGTGCGGACGACCGGGTTCTCGGAGGCGGGCCCGTGCGCTCCGGCGCTCACGCGGTCCCTGCGTCTGGGGAGTTCGGGCGTCGGAGGCTGTGTGCTCATACCCCCATGGTCGCATATGCGCCGTGCGGGCCGGGACGTGTCATGAAGGCCACGCCTTCGCAGGGGCGCGGCGAGGACCGCGCCGCGTATAGTGGGGCGCGCACCGAGTCGTTAAGCCCCGGGCTCCACACTTCGCCGCTACGAGCGGCCTTCGCGCCGACAGGCGCTTTCGGCTCGGTGCCTCAGCGTTCCGCCTCCGCTTCCCCGCGAGGATAGAAT